>PCVT01000004.1:0-900 GCA_002787075.1 Parcubacteria group bacterium CG11_big_fil_rev_8_21_14_0_20_41_14 | reverse complement strand
GAACAGGTTTTCAGACGGATGTCGTTCGCTGAAAAAATATTTTTCAATGGTTTTTGGGTTCAGTTCATTGGGCTTGCCATGCACCAGAAGCATATGGCGCCCTACAAGCCAGGCAATACAGTCAGGATCAACGCCAAGCTCGGGAGGAGCTGAAATTTTCACTCTTTCTAATGCTTGCTTAGTAATTTTCGCGCCTATGTTCTCATGCTCGTCAAAACGTATGCGATCAGCATTGTCTTTTTTTGGCGTCTTTATAGTATATGGCTTGCCAATGTCATGAAATAGAATTGAGATTATTAATTCAAGGTTTGGCGTTTCTTCAAATTCTTTTTTAAATTCTTTGCTTGAGAGTTTTTCAAGTCCAAGCAGAGCGTGTTCCCACACGTCTCCTTCAGCGTGCCAGTTTTCCGGCTGAGCACATCCCTTCATTTTTAGAAGCTCTGGAATATACTCTATTAATGCTCCTGAGCTATCCCATAATCTAACTGTGTCTGGAGCATTTGTTTCTAATGATTTTAAGAATTCTTCTGAAATAACTTCAAAAGGCACAACACGCTTTCCATCAAATTTATTGTTGATATTAACTATCTCTTGCTTGAGCGTTTGCAATGTTATTTCTTCAATATCAAATCCAAGCTGTATAGAAAACCGCAAAGCGCGTAGTATTCTGGAATAATCTTCTTCAAATCTTTGCTCAGGTTTTCCAACGCATTTTATCAAGCGCGTTTTTAAATCAAGTTGTCCTTGATGCGGGTCAATCAATTCTTCAGTAGCAAGATTATACGCCATGGCGTTTATTGTAAAGTCGCGACGCTTTAAGTCGTCTTCAATAGCTAGGCGTGGATTGGTTTTTATTTCAAAGTCCTGATAAATTCCTTGCTTGTGAAGCGAGAATTCAGT
>PCVT01000156.1:5251-6253 GCA_002787075.1 Parcubacteria group bacterium CG11_big_fil_rev_8_21_14_0_20_41_14 | reverse complement strand
AAAACTAAAAACCTGCAATCCGAAAATATAAAAACATTCGGATTGGGATTCTGCTCTAAAGGATTGCTCGCTGGCTGGGTGGCTATTCCCATCCATAACATAGATGGGCAAGTTGTCGCCTATATCGGCCGGGCTGTTAACGACACTCAAGCCGAAACTGACGGTAAATATAAGGTGCCCCCGGGATTTAAAAAGTCCCTCGAGGTCTTCAACCTTAACCGCGTCCTCGAGCAAAAGGATCTAATTGATAAATACGGAATAATAATTGTTGAGGGGTTCTTTGGGGTTTTCTGGCTTTATCAAAACGGATTTAAGAATGTGGTCGCTTTAATGGGCAAGGAATTGTCCGACCGACAAAGGGAACTTCTGCTGTCCGCTACGGACCGCTTTACGATTTTCTTGGACAGCGACGAACCCGGGCGGTTGGCTACTGAAAAGCTTTCCGGCAAACTCATTCATTCGGCTTTTGTCCGGATTATTGAATATCCGGAAGGACCTAGGCGCAAGCCAGCTCACTTTGAAAAAGATGAGTTAAAAGAACTGCTATCTGTTAAAAAGCCCTCGCTTGAATAAAGCGAGGGTTTCTTGTGCCCGTTAACCCATCTCGCCTTTGGGCTCGAACGGGCAAAAAACACTTAGTCTTTTTTCTTTATAATATTGAGAACGCCACTCATTTCACGCTTTAAATCATCGGTTATGTTTCTGTAAATTTTGGGATAATCAGGAATGTTTTTAGCAATAAAACTAATAACAGCTTGCTGGTCATCACCTGCCAACAACGTATTTAGTTTTTTGGTTTTACTTTTAAAGAGGCGTTCAAAAAAGCTATCGTCGGACAAACGCAATACTAATTGCCTAATAAATCTCGTGTCTAAAATCTCCATAATTTTCTGCTGCTGGGCAACTTGCTGGTCATCCGAAAGTTTCTCAAGGCCGAACTCCTTGATAATATCGATTTGTTCTCTTTGCTCCATGATAAACACTCCTTCATGCCAATTAAAC
>PCVT01000156.1:0-5139 GCA_002787075.1 Parcubacteria group bacterium CG11_big_fil_rev_8_21_14_0_20_41_14 | reverse complement strand
CGGACTACCGGCAAAACGCTTCAGACAGCTATTCCTTTATGGAATAGTCGTCCTCATCATCATCGGCAGGCACTAACCGGCCAAGCTCGTCTTGACGGTAGTCTGCCCAGATGATATCATTACTATCGATGTACATAGTAGTGAATTTCTTTCTCCGGCATTTATGATCAGTTTTGCCTTCCTGCCGGCAAAAGGCGGTTTCGACCTTTGAAGATCAGCTCCGGATTCCGCCCGACAAAAAAAGCCTCCGCATTGCGGGGGCGTTTTGTCAAGCCCGAAGGGCTTTACAAATTTTTTGCGGGCGTGAGAATTAAAAGAGGCGGCGAAACCGCCGTCTTCTCCGCGCGTTCCCGATTAGGAAGGCGTTTTTAGTTTGGGTGGGAAATAAAAATATTAAGCCTTGCTGTGCTCAAGCTTTCTTACTCTGCTGTCCAGTTCCCAGAGAGAGGATTTTATATCTTTTCGCTCGTCGTCGATAGAGCTGACAATATCCAAAATAATCTTCATGGTTTCTTTGATCATTTTTAGCTCTTCGTCCTGCTCGTCAAACCTCTCCTGAATAGCGGTGAAGTATTTTTCCATTTGTTTGTCTGTCATATACGCTATTCTAACATACTTAATAAAAAAATCAAGGCGGCCGCTTTTGCTTCCCGAACTCTCCGAAAAGACGGGCGACTTCGGATTGTTCCCAAAAGAATGCTATAACTGGTTATTGAAAAGCCCGCCGCCTTCATTGAGGTTTTCAATAACTTCCTCCTACCTCCTTCTTTTACCTTTTAGCGGTCAATATGGGTCACTTGACCTCAAGGGGAAACGGCGACCGCCGAACTTATATTTTACCACAAGCTAAACTGGTTAAAGAAAAAATAGCAGCCCTATCAATCAATTATTGAATAGTGGTTTCCGGATTCGCTCTGGTGGGCAATTTGCCAGATAGGCTTAAAAATGCTGGTGGTGTCATTCATGCGTATGCTGGCTTTGGTGGTGTACCAAAATCCGCGCCAGCCCTTGCCGTCAATGGCCTTTAATCCGGCATCGATAAGGTGAGCAAGCCGGTCCTTGTTTCTAATTTTCTGCCAGTCCCGGTCGTCCTCAATAACAGTTAATACTCTAAAGCCGTGAATGTTGAACCGGTTTGACACTTCCTTTTTGCTATTTCCCCGCTGATTGTCCAGCTCGTCCCGTATGCTTCGGCCATAGGCGTAATATGCCTCTAATTTACGGATAAAGGTCGGCTGGTCCATAGTTGACCGGTCTGCCTCTAAAAAGAACGGGGAAGCCCTTCCCCCTGCCTTCTTTAATACAAAAAACGCATCTGGCGCGATCGCTCTCTTTTTTCCGTTTATCTTGACAAAGTCTTTGGTATCCTTGCCTGCTCTCTGCCAATAGACCAGGTCAATCTCCGGATTTTTAAGGCAGGCGTTGGTTATCACCGCTCTAACCGTGTTAATCAGTAAGGCATGCTCCAGTTGGGGATCCTTGTTTTGATTTCTGCTGGGTGAGGGGTCTGGTTTCTCGCCGGTCGCTTCCTGAAAAATCTGTCTGCCTTTCTCGTCAAGAATATAGATGTCGGGCGTGGAACCGGTCTCGGTGTAAGCCCTCGAGAACTGGACTTTAAGCAGATAGCCATTGTCGTATAAAAACCTAAGACGGTTTTTCAGGCTGGTGCCTTTTCTGCCGGTTAAAAGTTCTAATAAAGGCCTGGTGAGATATTTATATTCATGCACTAAGCGGATAATCCGGGTGTCGCCTTCAACTTGAAAACGCCCCGCTCGGGGCTTCTCGATATCCCGTTTATAGCGCGATCTTCTTTTATTGTTCTGGTGGCTCATAGTCTTCTTGATCAAATATTAAATCGTCGTCCTCGATTTCCGGCTCATTATTGACATTTTGAAGCTTTAAAAGCTCTCTGCGCCTTTCCTCGCATTGTTTCTCAACCTCGGCAACGGGCAATCCGTACTTTTGAATACTTTTAAGTTTGGCTTTTCTAAGCAAGCTGGGCAATATTGGTGCTTCTTTTACAGTTGGTGTAATAAGAGCAATTGGCGGCTTCTCTGTCTCACCAACAACCCTTAAGTGAAAAAATCTTTCCCCTTGATTCTGAAGAAGCTGAATATACTTCTCCTTAATCTCCTCTATGCTGTAAAAAGTAGTGCCTGTTACTTGTTTGAACGATTCCAAGTCATAAAAGGGAAACTCTACTTCTACCTCACTTCTGGAATAGCCCCGCATAGTGCCGCGGCTGGTGCCTTCGGCTTCGCTGATTCCCATGCTTTCGCTTATTGAATAAGTCGAAAGTTCGTCTTCCCCTAAAAATCCTACTCCGGGAACATAAACCTTGCCTGAATAACTGCCGGACATACTGCCGATCGAATTCATAAAACTCTGGGCTTCCCCTTCTGAGATTACTTCTCCTCTGGCGTGGCTCGTGGCAGTGGTTTTATGGGGCCAGAACGATGTTACTGTTTGCTCGTGTTTAATTTTGTCGCCATCGATAAAGCCGGCAAACATTTCTAAGGCCATCGCCTCCGCGTCTGCCCTTGAGATTCTAAACGCTATCTTAATTTTAGCATTTGTCATAATAGACGCAAGCAATCTCCTGCCGTCTACCATTCCCTCGTCCCTAAGCTGTTCAAGCTCCTGGTGGGCCAAAATAAAAGGCACGTGGCGCTTTCTAAGCTCTTCCAGGGCCCTGGCGATATTGTCCGATACAAAACGACCGAACTCATCAACATAAACATAAAAAAATTTCCCTCTGTCCGGTATCCTTCTCATCGCCGCTTGATATATTTTGTCTATTATGATTACACCTAATAGGTTTCTTTCTCGCTCGGATAATCTGCCGTGCAGATTAATCAGGACGATCTCGCCTTTCTCCATTGCCTCATAGAAGTTAACGGTTGTTTTGCTCTGACCGACAATATGCCTCATTGTTTTCGTAGCCCGGAAAGTCTGCACTCTTGACCAGACCGGCAATTTCATCACGTCCGCTCTTGTCCGCGGTGGCGCGCTGTCATACTCATTCCACGCTTCTTTTAGATGATAGATAAGCTCTTGGTCGTCCTGAATTCTTTCGGTCAAGGCGTATCTTAGCTCTTTATTGTTCTCATTTAAAAGATGGTATACTTCCGACAAGGTCAAGCCCTGCATCGCGGCAAGTTGCAGGAAATTTGTCAGCCAGATTACTACTTGTGATGTTGAAAATATATTTTCGTCCCGGGCCTTTCCGATTCCGTAAATTACATTTTCAACGTGCTGACCAGCATCAAAGTAATTAGGGTCGTATTCTAAAAAGTTTAGACCTACGGACCAGTCTTTCTCCTCCGGATCTATCACCACTAAGCGGTGTTGAAAGCCATTTGCTACTACCCATTTAAGCACTGATTCAAATAAATTGCCGTGTGGGTCTATCAGGCAAACGCCTTTGCCGTTCCGGATATCTTGGCGGATCATATATTCCATAAGCTTTGATTTACCTGTGCCAGTAGCTCCAACTATGTGGCAGTGCTCTTTTCGCTTATCGTCCTTGAGGAATACCTTTGCACCCCTGCTAAAGGCGTGCTCACCGATTAGGATCTCGTTGTATTTCATTTAATCCTCCGCTACCCGCAAATAGCCAAAAAGATTAGTAATGTTAAAATAAAGGTTATTGAAAAACTGATTGGGGTGCTCCATTTTGGCAATTTTTTCCCAATAATTTCAGCGTATAAAAGTCCTATTAGCCCCCAAACTACAACGAATATAGCCGCGGTCCAGAACCGCTTGCCGAATTCCATGCCTAACTCTACATCTTTCTTTTTAGTCAAAGTTGGCTGTACCCAAGCACGGATAATTGGATCAAAAACATAAAGTATCCCAAAGATAATTATAGATATTAATATTATCCAAAACACCGCATTTTTAAACGACAATATAATTAACTCCTGTGTGGCTATACTTCAATGCTTGACATAACTCATTAACTATGTTATACTTATATATATTAAATACTCTCTCCTTTTCGGCACTTTGCTGTTTAAAACCATAAACGTCAAAGGCAACCGTAAAGGAGGATTTTATGCCTAATTTCCCAAAACCAAAGTTCATTGATGATCCTAATAGCGTTCAATGTATAGCATTTAAAGTTATTGAGCAAAAACTCAAGAAAAACTTCTTTGCGCTTTCGCCAGATGCCTATACCGACTTACTTCATCAGGTCAGCGGTTTATGTGAAACCTTTTATAACCTTCAAAAAACTTATGAAGAAGATCTAATTATGGACATTGGTGAAGAGCGGTTTCAAGAGATTAAAGCCGAGTCAAGAAGACAGGTTTTCGGCTCAATTGAACATTAGTCGGTTCATAAGAAACCAACTGCCAGCCATTAAAAATGGCTGGTTTTTATATAATATCGTCACGCCAACCCATCGCAGTTTTGTAATTACTTAGCTTATACTGTATGTCTTCTTCAGAATATCCTTCTTCCCTTAACTTTTTCTCATACTGGTCTAATTCAAATATCATTCTCTTGCCGTCCTCCTCCCGTCGTTTTCTTTTTGTCGCTGGGTCTTCTTTAGGTTTAGGCGGTGGCGGATTTTTTAATTTTTTAATCTTTTCCTCCAATTCCATTAGCTTCAATTCAAGCTCTTTTTTTCGCAAATCCTCCTCAAAGTCCTCATTTGATATTCGCTTTTCAATTAATTGACGTTCTTTGGTTGCCTTAATAATATCATTTTCTCTGGTTACAATATCATTTACAACACCCAGGGCCTCCCTATACCAGTTCAACCGGTCTGTATCCAGTTTCGCCTTAATTTTACTTGAAAAATGCCTTCTATAATTCTCGAGCGTGCTAATTTCGTGGTTTCCTACATCGGCAAGCATACTCTGCCTAAAGCTGTCCAAATCCGCCTGACTTTTAATCTCTACCTGCGTATAATCAACGCTTGTTGGATTGTTACCTTTATTCTGCACAACGACCATCCTTTTATCTCTTTTCGCCCTTTTCAATGTAAAAATCCAAACTACAAATATGCCTAAACCTGTTATCAAAAATATAAATGGATTGCTGGACTTTAAGCCAGTTCCTGCAAAAACTGCCAGCGCAATTATTCCGATAACAAATATTAGCAGTATTATCCTCATAATTTAACACCTTTTC
>PCVT01000152.1:658-22436 GCA_002787075.1 Parcubacteria group bacterium CG11_big_fil_rev_8_21_14_0_20_41_14 | reverse complement strand
ATACGCAATGCAGCAGAACCAAAAAGGAGAAATCAATTTTGTGCGCAGAATCCATGGAGCTGATTATCCGCGGTTTCATTTATACGTGAATAAAGAAGAGCCAGGCAAATTTATAGAAATATCGCTTCATCTGGATGAAAAAAAGCCATCATACGAAGGTCAAAAAGCACATAGCGGAGAATATGATGGCCTGGTTTTAGAGCAGGAGCGGGACAGGATATTGAGCCAAATATAGTGTGCATGTTCTGTGCATAGCAAGTGAATTCCAAAATTCTGGCAAACACTGTACAATGACTGAACATGCCAGAACAATACTCATACCAAAACGCGCCAAATGAGCGCACCCAAGCCCAAGGAATAGAAAGGATTCCTCCCCAAAATCTAGAAGCAGAGCAATCAGTGCTTGGCTCTCTTTTGCTTGACCAAGACGCCTTAATAAAAATAGGCGATGTTTTAGTTCCTGAAGATTTTTATAAAGACATACACAAAGTTATTTTCAAATCAATGCTGGAGCTGTTTGATAGGCACGAGCCAATTGACCTGCTCTCGCTCTCCAGCAACCTATCAGACAAAAAACAACTAGACATTATTGGAGGAAGATCATATTTAGCTGATTTGACTAACAGCGTTCCTTCAGCCGCGAATGTTGTGAATTACGCGCAAATCGTACGCAAAAAATCTACGCTACGCAATTTGCTGTACGCATCCCATGAAATCACTCAATTAGGATATGCTGAAAACGATGATGTTGACGCATTACTAGATCAGGCAGAGCAGAAGCTATTCAGCATTTCTCAGCGATCGCTCAGACAAAATTTCATCAGCATCAGATCTGTTTTGAATGATACATTTGAAAGAATAGAAAAACTGCACCAAGGCGATGGAAAACTGCGCGGAATTTCAACTGGATTTGCTGATTTGGATGACAAGCTTTCCGGGCTTCAAAAATCTGACTTAGTTATTGTCGCGGCCAGGCCTTCAGTTGGAAAAACCTCTTTAGCTCTTGATTTCGCGCGAACCATGGCAGTGAATGAAAAAAAATCAGTAGGCATATTTAGCTTGGAAATGAGCAAAGAGCAATTAGTGGATCGCCTGCTCTGCACCCAGGCAGGAGTTGAATTATGGCGAATGAGAACTGGAAAACTTTCCCAAGCAACAGGCAATGATGATTTTCCCAGAATCGGACATGCCATGGGAGAGCTTTCAGAAGCAAATATTTTTATTGATGACGCGGCAAGCATAAACATAATGGAAATCCGCACTAAAGCCAGAAGATTATATCAGGAGCATGGAGTTGACTGCATTATTGTTGACTATCTCCAGCTTATGGAAGGCCGTTCAAGTGGCAACAGCGACAATCGCGTGCAAGAAGTGGCTGAAATAACGCGCGCATTAAAATCAATTGCCAGAGAACTGGATATTCCAGTTATAGCGCTTTCTCAATTATCCCGCGCAGTTGAACAACAGCAAGGCCCTGCTATTCCACGGCTTTCGCATTTAAGAGAATCAGGAACCATTGAACAGGACGCGGATGTGGTAATGTTCATTTATCGCAAAAGCGCGGATCGCAAATATGACGCGCGAGAACTATCTCCAGAAGAAAGGAATTTAGCTGAAATACATATTGCCAAGCATAGGAACGGGCCAACTGGTATTGTGAATTTATTCTTCAATGAAAAACTAGTGAGCTTCCAAAATCTGGCAAAAGGCGCAGTCGCTCAAAGAGCGCCAAACCAGCACCGAGAATCACCGCCCCCAGAAACAGTGGACAACATTGACGTACCTGATATGTAGGGGTATGATGATACTATATGTTCAATAAACTTAAACAATTCAAAGATCTTAGAAGCCAAGCAAAGACCCTGCAAAGCGCGCTTTCCGAAGAAAGCGTTGAAGTTGAAAAGCATGGCGTGAAAATCATCATGAACGGAAATCAGGAAATCACCTCTGTTAATGTGAGCCCTGATTTGATGAACCCGAATAAAAAACAAGATATTGAAAACGCGATTAAAGACGCGAACAACTCGGCAATAGAAAAAACCAAACGCGTAATGGCGCAAAAAATGCAATCAATGGGAGGGCTGGATCAATTCGGACTTGGCAGTAAATAATATGCTCCCGCAATCAATACAAAATCTGGTGGATCATTTCACCACATTGCCTGGCATCGGGCCAAAGACCGCTGAAAAGCTGGTGTTTTTTTTATTGAAGCGCGCGCCCAAAGATTTGCACGATTTCGGAGCCGCGCTCTCGCATATAGCGGATAATGTACAACTCTGCTCCCTGTGCCAGAATTTTACTGACACAGAGTTGTGCCAAATCTGCTCAAATCCAAGAAGAGATAAATCAGTAATCTGCGTAGTGGCTGACCCTTTGGATCTTTTGGCTTTAGAAAGCACGCATGACTTCCGCGGCTTATATCATGTGCTAGGACACAATATCAACCCTTTGGAAGGCATTACCCCGAATGACATCCGCATCAAAGAGCTGGTACAAAGAATAGAAAAAGCAGACCCGCAGATTTCAGAAATTATTCTGGCCCTGGACGCAAACACTGAAGGCGAAACCACAGCACTGTATCTTGCCCGTCTCCTTCACAAATATCCTGTTAAGATAACAAGAATCGGCAAGGGCTTGCCAATGGGCTCTGACATGGAGTATGCTGATGCTATGACCCTTTCAAACGCGCTGGAAGGGCGCCGCGAGATTTAGTCCTTTCACAACCAAAAAGGAGGAGAAGATGATTCTTTATAAACTTGTCGCTCGAGGGATCCTGGGCATAGCTATGATTTTATGTCATGCAATAAATAGCATATGGATACTCACCTGCTACATCCAAGCTCTGTTCGCATACGAACAGGCATGCCAACGATTGGATTGGCTCTATGACCGCATGGTTCTATTCATCTACTATCTGGAAAAGATACTTCTAAAGAATAGATTTATTGTTAGATGATCGTTAGTGCCAAAATCACAACCAAACCCAAGGAGGATGAATCATGCACAGGACATTTTTTGTAGAAGTCATCGCATGCTATATAGCCGCAATTACCTGTTCTTTATTGCTCGCGTTCAATAACGCATTTAAAGAATTTTTAATCAAAGATAAGCTGTGGGTAGCTCTATCTATATGGATTCTGATTTCTATATTTAATCTTGCTTTTGCATTTGCAGCACGAAACAAAATAAAAAAACAACAGAAAGAATTACAGCAACTAAAACAAGAAAGGCAGATGGAGCTTATATGCTCAGAAACCGCAATACTTGATGATTGATCCAGATTAAAACGCACCCGCTCCCAAAAGCAGCCCACCGAATCGGTAGGGCTGCTCTTTTTTTAAACCCTTCAGGGATGGTGACGGGTTTAATTTATGTAGTAATATCTTCAATCAATACCTCAGTAAACGCCTGTCGATGGCCATGCTTTTTGCGATAACGGATTTTGCGCTTGTATTTGATAACATCAATCTTTTTAGCCCTGCCTTGAAGCAAAACCTTGGCAATAACTTTCGCGCCTACGACAACTGGAGCGCCGATTTTGATATCTTCGCCCTCTTTATCAGAAACCAAAAGCACCTCATCAAAATTGACTTGCTTACCCTCTTCAATATCAAACTTTTCAATCTTGACATTGTCTCCCTTTTTTACCTTGTATTGTTTTCCCCCTGTTTTTATAACTGCGAACATAATATAAAACTTTACACGATTTTCTAGTTGCTGTCAACAACCACTCTATCCCCTATTTTTACCCCATTTTTCGCTATCCAGCCAGCATTTACCTCAAGAGCCATATTTACCACAATTTCGGACTGAAAACGCGTAATTTGGCCATTTTTGGGCTCAAAAGGGATGTTCTCTTGCATGCCCGCAACATGACCATCATCAATCCAAAGCACATCCAAATTAAACCGCATATGCTTCATCCAAAAGCGCCGAATCTTTGAATCGTCATACACAAACAGCATGCCGCAATCTTCGCACAATGCATCCTGATCAGATAATCCACGCACTTGCAATCGCGCAGTATCTGCTATAGCAACCGAAAGTTCTAAACTTCCGATATGCATTGTTTTGATTTCATATTCAATTGAATCAGGAAAAGCCATATACAATATAAAAAATAAACCAAATATCAAAAGTGGGAATATAACTAAATTCACTATAATGTCGGTCCTGAAATTTTTGAAAAATGTTTTGATCGCTCGGTTGCCCATATGCCTAAAATTATCATAACTAAAATAAGAATAATCATAGAATATACTTTGCCCTGAGTTTGCAAGAATAAGGACGCAATACCGAATAGCGCGGCTAATCCCCACAACAACAATACGCTCTGCCTATGCGACAAGCCAGCAGTCAACAAACGAAAATGCAAATGCTTGCTGTCCCCAGTACCAACTGGACGATGCTCCACAAATAATCTACGAATAATTACCCATATAACATCAAGAATTGGAATTCCCATAATCAATAAAGCAGTTGCCACTTTGCCTCCAGATATTATGGCAAGCATGCCAAGCATAAACCCAGCAAATACGCTTCCTCCCTCGCCTAAGAATATTTTGGCTGGATACGCGTTCCAGAACAAGAATCCCACAAACGCGCCAGCTAAAACAATAGAAATCAAAGCCACATCTGGCTGAAAGGTTTTGTCTGTTAACGACAAAGCAAAAATAATAAAAGCGCCAATTGTTGTAATTCCTGAAACCAAGCCATCAAGGCCGTCAAGAAGCTTAGTAGTAAACATCATGCCCATAAGCCAAATAAATGTGAACACATCCGCTATTAAAATAAATGACAAAGACCTGCCAGCCATAGTCGCAATATGCCACTGAAATTTATTCAAATACCACAAACCATCGCCTAAAGGATTAGTAACAAATTCCACGCCAGCGCCAGCCCCGATAATTGCCAAAGCAGCGAGCGCTGGAGCGATTATCTGCCAGCGCGGCTTAAGATTATATTTGTCATCAATAATTCCACCAGTTATAATAATACAACTTGCCGTGAAAATGCCAATAAGAAATCGAAAAGAAATATACCGAGCTGGCAGAAAATCAGTGCACAAAGCCAAAATAATGATGACAATCCAGAAAGACAAAAATACTGCAACCCCGCCGAGCAAAGGCCTGGGTTGTTTATGAATTTTGCGCGGACTATTGGGCTTGTCAACAATGCCAAATCGCGTAGCAACTCGCTTGATCGCAATAGTCAAAAATCCTGAAAGCGCCAATGACAAGACAAACGAGATAAAATAAACCATTTAAAAATTTATTATTAGTTATTGGAAATTCTTTCAAGATAGGTCTGTAAAATCAACGCGGCCGCGGACGCGTCATCATCGCCTTTTGATACCGCGGATCTGGATGAAAATCGTTCATCCTGCTTATTAACTGGCTTGTCAATTGCCTGCGCGACTTCTTCAATAAACGCATCAACCTCGCGCGCCTGGGGGCCAACCTCTCCGGACAAACTCAATGGATAGCCAACCACAATCTCGTCAATTTCATTGATATCAACGATTTCATCCAAAAGTTTGATAGCTTTCTCGTTGTTCTCTAAAATACGCATTGGTGTTGCCACGCGCGTTTCGTCTGTGCCTTTCGCAAGGCCTATTTTTGATTTTCCGTAATCAATTCCTAAGTATGTTTTCATATAGTTAAAATTTTTGGCCCTTCTTTGGTAACTGCGACAGTATGCTCAAAATGAGCTGCTAACTTTCTATCAGCTGTTATAACTCCCCAGCCATCAGACGCTGTTTTTACATCACCAGTACCCAAGTTTATCATTGGCTCAATTGCTAAAATTGCGCCTTCTTTTAATTCTTCTCCCGCGCCTTTCTTTCCATAATTCGGGATTTTCGGATCTTCATGAACCGCGTATCCAACCGCGTGTCCGGTTAATTTTTTTACCACGCCAAAGCCATTCTCTTCCGCGTACTCGGAAATCGCGTGCCCAATGTCCCGGATATGTTTGCCAACTACGCACTGCTTTATGCCAATTTTTAAACATTCTTTTGTAACTTCTAACAAACGCAAAGCATCATCACTCGCTTTTCCGATTGCAATAGTCATTGCGTGATCAGTGAATAATCCTTTATATTCCATGCCAATATCTAATCCAACAAGGTCGCCATCCTTGAATTCCAAATCCTTGCGCGGAATGCCATGAACTACCATTTCATTCGGAGACACGCAAAGCGTACTTGGAAATTCCTGACCAATGGGCCCGAATCCTTTGAACGATGGCTTTCCACCTAGTTCTAGAATTCGCTTTTCAGCGTATTCGTCTAAATCTGACGCTTTCGCTCCAGCAACGCATCGCTCAGAAAGCTCGCGCATAATCTGCGCAAGTTTTGCCCCGCCCTGGGCTAAAATTTCAATTTCTTGTTTGGTCTTCTCTCTCATATTATTCAAAAATTTTCCAAATTTCTTTTTCCACTTCCTCAATTGAAGGCATGCCGTTAATGCGATGCAGAAGGCCCATCTTTTTATAACGCTCAATCAGTGGTTCAGTATCCCGATGATACACGTCAAGCCGCTGTTGAATCGCTTTGGGGAAATCATCATCCCGTTGTACTAATTTTGTACCGCAGTCATCGCATGTTTCATTATTCTTTGGCGGATTAGTAATCATATTATAAATCTTCTTGTCTTTTGGACAATTCCTGCGCGCGCTTAATCTGCGGATTGATTCTTTATCTTCTAGATCAATCAATAAAACATGGGTTAAGTTTATATCTTCTGGAAATCCTTTTGCCTGCTCTGCGCTGCGCGGAAACCCGTCAATTACCGCACCTCCTTTATCAGATACGGCTTGAGTGATTTTCTTGCTCATCAACGCGATTGCGTCTTCAGGCGGTACCAAATTGCCTTTGTCCATGTATGAGGCAAACCGCTTTCCATCTTCGCTTCCTGTGGCAATCTCATTTCGCAATAATTGCCCGGTTTCCAAATACGGAATATTGAGCTTTTCAGTTAATTTCTTGCCTTGGGTTCCTTTGCCAGACCCTTGGGGCCCAAACAGGATTATGACTGGTTTTTGTTGTTTCATATAGAATGAATTTAGCATATTTTGCGGGAAAAATAAAGCAGACAAAATGCCTGCTATATACTATATCAACAATGGGATTGCCACGCGCGAATACCCTCCCTGGCAATGACACTTATCAAAACTTCTCATAATCCCGCATAATAAGCTGGGAATTAACTTGCTTTACTGTTTCAATAACAACAGAAACCACAATCAGCAAAGACGTGCCCCCTATAACAAGATTTGTGCCTGTAAAATTCTGCAAAAGCAAAGGCATAATCGCGATAATGCCTAAGAATAAAGCTCCAGCAAACAAAATGCGCGTAGAAACATTTGACAAATAATGCGCTGTTTCCGAGCCCGGACGAATTCCAGGAATAAAACCGCCTTGGCGCTGAAGATTTTCCGCGATCTGATCTGGCTTGAAAATAACAGCAGTATAAAAATAAGTAAAACCAAAAACAAGCAAAAAATAAGTAATGCCGTAGAATAATTGGTTATTGAACAATTGGATCACGAACGTTGACGCCTCGCGCAAAAACGCGACAGTTGATTGCGCGAAAAACTGCGCAATCATAGGCGGAAACAAAACAATTGAAATCGCGAAAATAATAGGAATAACTCCTGCCTGATTCACGCGCATAGGCAAATGGCTGTGCACTCCCCCAGAAGCCATTGAATTGCCACGCGCGAATTTAGCGTACGTCACTGGAATATTGCGCTGACCCTCGGTAATGAACACCACTCCAGCAACTGTGACAACCGCGATAATCAAGAATAAGATAACATTAATCAGCTGGGAAGAATCATAAGTTGAAAACACGCGCAAAAGCACAGTTGGAAGTCCTGACACAATACCAGCGAAAATAAGCAAAGAAACTCCATTTCCCACTCTTCGCTCGCTCATAAGTTCTCCAAGCCACATCAAGAACACTGTTCCAGCAGTCACAATCATCATAGTAATAGCCATCTGCAAAGCTGGAATATTTCCAATCAAATCAGCGCCACCAGTGCCTCCTGCTCTTTGCAAAAAAGAAATCGTTCCATATGACTGGATAAATGCCAAAGGCACAGTAGCAAGCCTAGTCCATTGGTTGATTTTCTGCCTGCCTTGCTCGCTCTCTTTTTGCATTTCTTCAAGCTTTGGAATAATCATGCCAAGCAATTGGAAAATAATTGATGAAGTAATATATGGACCAACTCCAAGCATTACAACTGAAAAATTCTCAAGCCCGCCTCCGGTTAAAATATTCAAAAGCCCAAGCACTTGATTGGAATTAAAAAACGCCTGCAACCCAGTAACATCAACCCCGGGAACAGGAATATGCGCAAGCGTTCGGAAAATAATAAAAACTAAAAGCACGAAAAGTATGTCATTGCGGATATCTTTTGTGTGCCAGATTTGTTTTATTTTTTGAATAACCATATTTTATCGTTATTCTTTGGAATCTAATTTAGATTTATGTGATTTTTTCTTTTTATCAGATTCTATCTTTTTAATTGTGCTTTCAATAGTGCCTCCTGCATCTTCAATCGCCTTTTTCGCGGACCCGGAAAAATATGAAATTTTGATATTTAGCTTTTTCTTTATTATACCATTTCCAAGTACTTTTATGCCATCTTTTGACTTTCGAACCAAACCCTTTTTAACCAAAATAAGGCTAGTTACATTGTCATTATCATTAAAATTATCATTCAAAACAGACAAATTCACAATAGCAATATCCCTGCCTTCACGCTTAAAACCAGGCAATTTTGGAGTACGAATAAGAAGCTGTTTGAATAGAGCTCGCTTTTTTATGCCTTGAGTTCCGCCTGAACGAGATTTTTGACCTTTCAAGCCTCGGCCTGAATAAGTGCCTTTTCCAGACGCATTACCCCTTCCAACGCGCTTCTTAGGGCGCTTTGCTGTTTTTGGCCTCTTTAAATTACTTAGTGAATATTCCATATTATATGATATTGATTATTTCTCTTTTTTTTCTTCTTGCCTTTTTTCCTTTACGTCTTTCTTTTCTTCTTTTTTATTCTCTTCTGCTTTAGCTGGATTCGGCTTATTGATCTTGCGCGGCTTTCGCAAAGAAGCAAGCGCATCAATAACTGCTTTCGCGTTATTCACTTTATTTCCTGTTCCCATAATCTTTCCAACCACATCAGTAATTCCAGATAGCTCAAAAATCTGTCTAACCACGCTTCCAGCGATAATTCCAGTACCGCTTGGAGCTGGCTTTAGAAAAAGATGAGCGCTATAGTTGTGCAAGCGAACCTCATGAGGAATAGTTCCTGTTTCAGTAATTTCAACTTTAATAAGGTTCTTTTTCGCGTCATTAACTGCCTTGCTTATAGCGAGCTGAACATCAGCGCCCTTTGCGATTCCAATTCCAACGCGCCCTTTTTTGTCGCCAATCGCAATACAGGCGCGGAAGCGCATTCTTTTTCCGCCAGCCATAACGCGAGTCACTCTTGCTAAATCAAGAACTACTTGATCAAATTCATCCTTGACCTTATCGCGACTATCCCGCCTATTGCGTTGTTGTTTGCCTTTTTGCATAGAAAATTATTATATTGTTACGCCTGCCTCGCGTAAAGCCTCTGTTAATGCTTTTACTCTGCCATGATATTTTTTACTTCCACGATCCAAAATTGCCTGCTTTATTCCTTTAGCAACAGCGTCCTTTCCAAGCTTTTTTCCTAATTCTTGAGCGCGCGCGACTTTAGTCCCTTTAATGCCTTTATCGCTTCCAGAAAGAATGGTCACGCTTTTTACATCATCAATAAACTGAACAAAAGTTCCAGTCAAACTAGGACGAACGCATACGCGTGGACGGTTTTGCGTGCCTGTAATCTTGCTACGCACTCTCATTCTTCGGCGCAAGGCAATTGATTGTTTTTGAATAGGTTTCATATGATTATATTACTTTCCTTCCGCTCCCTTGACCATTTTCCCGACTTTTCTGCGGATTTGCTCGTCAGAATATTTAATGCCTTTGCCTTTATACGGCTCTGGCTTGCGCAATGCCCTAATTTGAGCCGCTGTTTCACCGATTAATTGCTTATCAATTCCTGAAACAGTTATGACATTTCCTTCAACTTGCGCGTTTACGCCTTCAGGCACATTAAATTCAATAATATGAGAATATCCTAAATTAAATACAAGCGCGCTTCCTTTTAAAACAGCTTTGTATCCAACTCCGTTAATTTCCAGTTTTTTCTCAAATCCTTTAGTAACTCCTTCAACCGCGTTCGCTATTAAGCTCCTACCTAAGCCCCAAAAAGCTACTTGTCTACTATCTTCAGGATTAGGAACTGAAACAATAAGCTGATTATCTTTTTGTTCAACTAAAATTTTTGAAGGAAGATCAACTGAAAGATTTCCCTTTGGTCCGGTTATTTTGACTAATCTCTTTTCAATTATAGCACTAACGCCATTTTCAAGCTCTATGGGTTGTTTTCCTATTCTAGACATATTTTTATGATACTTGGCAAATTATTTCTCCGCCAATACCGCGCTTTCGCGCTTCCTTATTAGTTAAAAGCCCTTCTGGAGTTGATATAATAGCAATCCCATACCCCTGCAGAACAGTTGGCAAATCTTCTGCTTGAGAATATACGCGCAATCCTGGTTTGCTTACGCGCTTAATGGTTTGTATGGCTCCTGATCCGTCTTTCTTGTATTTAAGCTTAATTTCAATATTCTTGCGTCCATTTACTTCTTTTTCATTTGCTGAAATAATATAATTCTCTTTTTCTAAAATACCTGCTAAGCGCATTTTAAGTTTTGAAGACGGAATTAAAACACGCTCTTTGCGGGCTGCAAGAGAATTCCTCATTCTAGTTAACATGTCTGCTATTGGATCTGTCATCATATAATTAATCTTATTATTACCAGCTTGATTTTTTAACGCCTGGTATTTCGCCTTTTCGCGCTAATTCCCGAAAGCAAATTCTGCATAAATCAAAATCTCGCATATAACCATGGATTCTGCCACATTTCCAACATCTGCGAATCTTGCGCGTTGAATACTTTGGCTTTCTCTTGGATTTTACTATTAAAGCTGTTCGTGCCATATTATATTATTTCTTCTTAAATGGAAAACCTAATTCTTTAAGCAATGTAAAACCTTGTTCATTATTATCCGCGGTAGTAACAATGGTTATCTCAATTCCATGCAATCTGGAAACATCATCTCCCGCTACCTCGGGAAATGAGTTGTATTCTGAAAAACCAATAGTATAGTTTCCTTTTCCGTCAAATGCTTTTTTATCAAGCCCTGAAAAATCGCGCACTCGAGGCAAAGTAACATTAACTAATTTATCCAAAAAATCAATCATCATTCTATTGCGGAGAGTTGCTTTTGCTCCAACAATCTGGCCTTCTCTGATTTTAAAATTAGAAATTGAAAGACGAGCTTTTGTGGCAATTGCTTTTTGTCCTGAAATTTTGGAAATCATGTTCAAAATAGCTTCTTCTTCAATATTTCCTCCTTGCTTCACGCGCACATTAATAACAACTTTTTCAATTTTCGGGCAAGATAAAATATTTGAAACTCCAAACAAATCTTTGCGCTTCTTAAGTATGTCTTCTTTAAATTTTGCTTCTATTGACTTAAACATATTATTAAATTTCTGCTTTGCACTTAAGGCATATTCTCTGCTTTTTACCATTTCCTTGGGCCAATTTAGAACCAATTGAAGTTTGCTTTGAGCATTGCGGACAAATAATCATTACATTAGACCAATGTATTGGGGAAGGAAATTCAATTTTCTGACCTGGCTTTGCGCGATCCTGGGAGCGCAAGTGCTTTGAAAGTACATTCACACCTTCAACGCTCACGCGTTCAAACCTAGGCAAAACCTGAAGAACTTTTCCTGTTTTTCCCTTGTCTTTTCCTGCTATTACCTTAATTGTGTCGCCTCTTTTTATCATAATACCTCTGGAGCAAGTGAAATAATTTTTAAAAATCCTTTTGGTCGCAATTCGCGGGCGACTGGCCCGAAAATTCGAGTTCCTTTTGGTTCTTTGTTTTTCTTATCTGCTAAAATAACTGCCGCGTTATCGTCAAATCTGATATATGATCCATCTTTTCGGCGCAATTCCTTTTTTTGGCGCACTAAAACCGCGAGCACTACATCTCCTTTTTTTACCATAGAATAGGGCTGAGCTTCTTTAACCACCAAGGTCATAAGATCTCCTATGCGGGCGTATCGTTTTCTAGATGAGCCCAAAACAGTAATGCATTGCAATTTTTTTGCTCCAGTATTGTCCGCGCAATTAATTCTTGACATGAATTGAATCATATTTTTTCAACTATTTTCCACTTTTTAGTCCTAGATATAGGGCGGGTTTCTTCAATTACTACTTTGTCGCCAAGCGCGACATCGTTCTTGCGATAATCACAAGCATACTTCTTGCTTACTCTATACCGCTTTCTATATCTTGGATGAATTTTTACTCTGTCAACTCTAACTGAGACCGTGTTCTGCATGGCTATGCTCGCGACTATTCCAGTAAATCTGCGCTTATTATTTTTTGCTGTCTTTTCCATACTCGCTTAATCGTGTTAATATTCTTGCTATATCTTTTTTGATAAAACGGATATTTCGAACCTGTTTGAGTGTACCTGAATGCGCCTTAAACTGCAAATCAACCAATTCTGATTTTGATTTAGCAAGAATATCCTTTAATTCCTGCTCTAACATGTTTTTTATATCAACGTATTTCATAATTATTATTCTTTTTCAACAAACTGCGTTTTCATTGGAAGCTTGTATGCTGCTAATTTCATTGCTTTCTTGGCAATATCGCGCTCAACTCCAGCCATTTCAAACATTATAGTTCCTCTCCTGATTGGAGCCACGTATCTGTCAACATTTCCTTTTCCTGATCCCATAGGCACTTCCGCGCCCTTGGCAGTAACTGGCTTATCAGGAAAAATCCTAATCCAAATCTTTCCTCCGCGCTGGACATATCGCGTCATTGCTCTGCGGGCTGATTCTATCTGCCGGGATGAAACCCAAGAAGAAGTTATGGCGCGCAACCCAAAATTACCAAATGAAAGATATGTTTTTCGCTCAGCTCTTCCGCGCAATCTTCCTTTATGAGCTTTTCTGTGTTTTACTTTTCTTGGCATTAACATATTAAGCTTTTGACGTTATTTTTTTAATCTCTTTAAGCACGTCTTCAGATCCTTCTTTTTCTTTCTTATCTTCGCTGTCAAGCACTTCTCCTTTGTAAATCCATACTCCAATTCCAATTTTTCCGTATGTTGTATCTGCTTCTGTGTGCGCGTAATCAATATTAGCGCGCAAAGTATGCAAAGGAACGCTTCCCCAGTTCATGGTTTCACATCGAGCGATTTCAGCGCCGTTCAAACGCCCTTTTATCTGGATCTTCACTCCTTTAGCGCCTGCTTTCTTGATATTCTCAAGCGCCTGCTTTGCTGATCTGCGATATGGAATTCTGCGCTCTATGTCAGAGCCGATTCCTTGAGACATATTAGCAGAGCTAAGAGACGCTTGCCTTACTTCGTGTATATTCACTTTTGCTTTAATCTCATTTTTAAGCACTGATTTTTCAATCTCTTTTGAAAGTTCTTCAATTCCTTGACCACCTCTTCCAATTACCATTCCTGGCTTTGCAGTATAAATATTTATTATGATTTCATTATCTTTTCCAGATCTCTCAATGCTAATATTATCAACGCGCGCTTCGCGTAATTTTTTCAATAAAAATCTGCGGATCTGAACATCCTGTTTTAAGTAACTTCTAAAAAGCTCTTTCGGAGCAAACCATTTTGATGCCCAGTCCTCTATAATTCCAAGTCTATGATTTTTTGGGTGTATTTTCTGTCCCATAATATTTATTATTTATGCGCTTTCTCTTTTTTTTCAATAACAGCTGGTTTCTCTTTTTTATCGCTTTTATCGCTTACTACAATCGTAATCTTGCTTGTTCTTTTGCGTATTTTAGCTGCTCTTCCGAACGCGCGTGGCCGCCACCTCTTTAAAGTCGCGCCTTCGTTAACAAATGATTCAGACACAATCAATTCATCTGTATTCATTTTTTTCTCATTTTTAGCGTTGCTTATCGCGCTTTTCAAAACTTTCAGCACAATAGGGGCTGATTTTTTAGTTGAAACTACAAGTTGATCAATAGCTTCATCCACTTTTTTCTTTATAATCATTGAAGTGATTAAGCGGACTTTCTTCGGAGAAATTCTGGTAAATTTTAGATATGCTTTAGCTTCCATAAATATAAACTATTGTCATTTTTTAACTTTTTCAGATTTATCTGATTCAGCGCTCTTTTCAGCGCCCTTTTGGGCTTGAGCTTGCTCCTGTTCACGCTGCATTCTTCCGCCATGCTTTGAAAACTTTCGCGTTAAAGAAAATTCACCCAATTTGTGACCAACCATGTTTTCAACAACAAGCACTGGAATATGCGCCTTTCCATTATGCACTCCAAACGTATATCCTACCATTTCAGGCGCAATAGTCGCTCTTCTAGACCAGGTTTTAATAATGGTCTTTTTGTCATTTCCTTGCTTTGCGACTTTTCCAAGAAGACGCTCATCAAGATATGGTCCTTTTTTAATACTTCTAGGCATATTATTTCTTTTTTCTTCTTCTTATAATTAAAGTATTGCTTGCTTTATTTGGCTTGCGTGTTTTGACTCCAAGCGCTTTCTTGCCCCATGGGGTCTTTGGCTGTTTCAATCCAATTGAGTTTCTGGCTTCTCCGCCTCCATGAGGGTGATCAACTGGATTCATTGCTTTTCCTCTGACTGTTGGTCGAATTCCCATGTGTCTCTTTCTACCTGCTTTTCCAAGCCGTATCAAACTATGCTCTGGATTGCTTACTTGTCCAATAGTTATCAAGCAATTTTCATTGAATTTCCGAACTTCTGAAGAAGGCATTTTTACCTGTACAAATGGAGGTTCCTGCGAAAGCACTGTTGCGCTCGATCCAGCGCTACGAACGGAAGATGCTTTTGATTTAGGGCTTAACTCAATATTACAAATCATTACGCCAGCTGGAATATGCTTTAAAATCATCCTGTTTCCTGGATTCATGTCTAATGATCTTTTTCTGCTTGTTTCTATAATATCACCTAATTTTAAATTTTGCACTGCCAAAGTATATGAAAGAGAGCCATCTTCGTATTTTAAAAGCGCTATATCAGCAGTTCGGTATGGATCATATTGAATTCCAATTACTTCTGCCTTTTTGTCTTCAACTGGATTAGAAAAATCAATCATGCGATACGCTCTTTTCGCGCGATTGCCTTTATGGCGCACGGAAATTTTTCCATTAGATCTTCCAGCTCTGTATGGAAGCTTTTGTATCAGCTTTTTAACGCGCTTTTGTTCACCTATTTTATCGCGCTTAATAACTGACGCGTGGCGCCTTCCTGAAGTAGTTGGTTTGTAACGTTTAATTGACATATATTAATAATATTTTGACATTTGACATTTGGATTTTGACATTTTCATCATACTCCTTCGTACACTGAAATATTGCTTCCTTTTGGAATTCTGATATATGCTTTTTTCCAAGCTGATTTCATGCCTAATTGGTTCTTAAAACTTGTTGCCTTTGCAGGCATATTAACTATTTGTATTGAAACAGGCTTTATATTATACATTCTCCAAAATGCTTTTTTAATCTCAATCTTATTCGCGCTTTTGCCAACAATGAACGCGTATGTGTCATGAGTTCCTGTTTTTGCTGTTTTTTCAGTGGCATGCGGCTTTAGTATTATTCTGTGACCTGCTTCAAGTTTGGTATCTTTTGAAGTACCTGCCTCGCGATTTTTTTCATCTTTCTTTATAGAATCTTTTTTTGAGCCAGAATCTTTGACTGTCTTCTTTTTCGCGTCATTCTGGAGCCCTGTATTCAGGACGATAGAATCTCCGTCTTTTTTAGACGACTCTTTATCAGCTGATTTTCTCTGTATATTTTCTTTGTCTTTTCCAAATTGATTTTTTTTCCAAAATTTAAACATATGCTTTAAGACAATTGTTTTTCTAATTTCTTAATTGAATCTTTTCCTATCATAACAACTGAATAACCCATCAAGTCAAGAATATTGATATTTTCCAATCGCGTAGAATTTGTTTTCGGCATATTGCGCAAAGACAATATTGTTTTTTCCAATTTTTCATCTGAAAGAAACAATACTTTCTTTGATAAAACTTTCAATGTTTTCAAAAAATTATGCATCTTTTTAGTTGATGGCTTTGCCATCTTTGCTAGATCATCTATGATAATAAACTTTCCGTCTTTAACACGGTCTGACAACACGGCTCGCAAAGCTTTCTTTCGCATTTTTACTGGAATAGATAATTTAGTGATATTTTCCTTGCGAGGCCCAAAAGTGACTCCTCCACCTTTCCAAATTGGAGAACGGCTTGATCCATGCCGCGCTCTGCCTGTTCCTTTTTGCTTCCAAGGCTTTCTGCCTCCTCCGCGAACTTCGCCACGCATTTTAGTATGCGCGAGTGGCTGTCTTTTATTATTCTGAGCAACTCGAACAACCTGATAAATCAGTTCTGATTTCGCGGTTTCTCCGAACACTTTTTCATCCAAATCAATTGATCCAGTTTCTAGCCCGTCTAAATTGTATGTCTTTGCTTTTGGCATACTTTAAAATTATTCTTACTTTTTGATTTCTTCTTTTTCATCTTTAATGCTTATTTTTTCTTGTTCTTTCTTTTTTTGTCCTGTTTCCATTTTCAAATCCCCTTCAGCTCTGATTTCAACCACACCATTTCTAGCTCCTGGTACCGCGCCTTTTATCATGACAAGCTCGTTTTCCAAATCAATATCCACGATTTCTAAGTTAGAAACAGTAATTCTGGTCCCGCCCATTCTGCCAGCCATGCGCTTGCCAGGAAACACCCTTGCCGCGTCAGTTGATCCAATTGATCCAGGAGAGCGTAGAGAATGCTTTGCTCCATGGGTTTTCTTTGATCCATGGAAACCATGCCTCTTTACCACGCCTTGATATCCTCTGCCTTTTGACAAAGCAGACACAGAAACCTTTTCACCCTTGGAAAAACTATCAAGCCCAAAAGTTTGCCCTGTCTCAAACACGCTAGTGTCTTGAACTTGCATTTCAATTAATCGAGGGCAATCAACTAAGCCCTTTACCTGGCCTTTTATCGCTTTATTCACATGCTTACTGCCCTCTTTAAAGCCAAGCTGAACTGACGCGTTTTTACCGTGTTTTTCAACGCCTTTAACCTGCACAACCGCGCCTTTTCCGACTTTCACGATAGTAACTGGAACAATGCTGCCATTCTCAGAATACTTCTGACTCATGTTAAGTTTTTTTCCTAAAATAAGTTTCATATAAAAAGTTTGGGCACAAGCCCAAACTTTTCTCAAAATAATATCACAACAATCTTTAATTTAAGATTTTTTTGAAAAATTTATTAAGAAAAGTTTGAACTCCTGCAACAGATAATACATAGCGCCAACTGTAATCAAGCAAATGCCTGAACATCATTGGAATATGAATATCTGATTACATTTTTATCTCAATATCCACGCCAGACGGAAGATTCAAATTCATAAGCGAATCAACTGTCTTTGGCGTTGGATCAAGAATATCTATTAATCTTTTGTGTACGCGCATTTCATATTGGTCGCGCGAATTTTTATGCACAAAGGTTGATTTGTTAACTGTGTACTTTGTCTTTTCAGTAGGCAAAGGAATAGGCCCGCTGATTTCAGCTCCGCTCCTGATTGCAGTATCAATAATAGTCCGCGTTGACTGGTCAATAATCTTGCTGTCATAAGCGCGAATTTTTATGCGGATCCTCTGCTTTATCTCTGGCTTTTGACTATCTTCTTTTTCTGTGTTTTTTTCTGCCATGTTCGTATCAATTATTCAGGCACCCGTAGAATCAACGGGTGCCTGAACATGCGCGTTATTTAATAATTTTGGTTACAACTCCAGCGCCAACTGTTTTTCCGCCTTCGCGGATAGCGAATCTTTGCTGTTCTTCAAGCGCAACTGGAGCGCCCAAGCGGACGGTGAACGCTATTTCATCTCCAGGCATAACCATTTCTGTTCCTTCTGGCAATTCTACTTCGCCAGTCACATCTGTTGTTCTGATATAGAATTGCGGCTTATATCCCTTGAAAAATGGAGTGTGGCGTCCGCCTTCTTCTTTTGAAAGAATATAAACCTGAGCGTCAAATTCAGTATGAGGAGTGATTGTTCCTGGTTTTGCCAAAACTTGTCCGCGCTCAACATCTTCTTTTTTAGTTCCGCGCAAAAGTATTCCAGCATTGTCTCCTGCTCTGCCTTCATCCAAATTCTTGTTAAACATTTCAATTCCAGTAACAACTGTTTTTGTTGTGTCATGAATTCCAACAATTTCAACTTCTTCGTTGACTTTGACAATTCCTCTTTCTATTCGACCAGTTACTACTGTTCCTCTTCCTTCAATTGAGAAAATGTCTTCAATAGGCATCAAATATGGCTTTTCAATGTCGCGAACTGGCTCAGGAATCTTTTCATCCAAAGCAGTAATTAAATCCATAATCGGCTTAGAAACTGCTTCATCTTCTGGATTTTCAAGCGCCTTAAGAGCGCTTCCGCGAATAATTGCTGTTTCATCGCCTGGAAATTCATATTTTTTGAGAAGATCTCTAATTTCCTCTTCAACAAGATCAATAAGTTCTGGATCAGATACTTGGTCAACTTTATTGATAAACACGATAATATATGGAACTCCAACTTGGCGAGCAAGAAGAATATGCTCTCTTGTCTGAGGCATTGGCCCATCAGTCGCGCTCACGACTAAAATCGCGCCATCCATTTGGGCTGCTCCTGTGATCATATTTTTTACGTAATCAGCGTGTCCTGGGCAGTCAACGTGAGCGTAGTGCCGCTTTTCTGATTGATATTCAACATGAGTGGTCGCGATTGTAATTCCGCGATCTCGCTCTTCTGGAGAGTTGTCAATCTGGTCAACTGACTTTTCAGATGCTGCTAAACCTTTTGAGTGCAATACTTTCAATATTGCAGCAGTAAGAGTTGTTTTGCCATGGTCCACATGGCCAATTGTTCCCACATTTACATGTGGTTTGGATCTATCAAATTGTTCTGCCATAGAAATTTTTACCTTAATAAAATTATTAATAAAAAATGTAAAATTATAACTTCAAAATTATAGCAAAAATTAAAAATAAAGCAAGGGCCTCTTTCACACTTTCTCAAAATAATATGGTTCTTCTGCTTCTTCCTCTTCTTCATCCCAATCAAAATTTTCGCTATAATCAGCCAAATAATCACCAGAATCATGTTCATGATTATCTTCTAATTCAGGGTTTTCAATCGCAACTTCTTGTTGGCTTTTCCACACTGCAATGTCGCGATTTATTTTATCTAAAAATTGGTCTTCTGTCAAGCTAGATACTTCTGATCTTCCTAATGCTAATCGCTCATATTCTTCTAAAGACATAATCGCGTATGCTGAAGGCGTGTTTTCTGATAAAATAATGCATCTATCCCCGGTTTTGTTGATAAGGTCAAAGACCTTTTGTATTTGTTTGGTCATATGATTAGTTGCGTCATAATAACGCCGAATTAATTACGTCACTTTAAATAATTCAAAATATTTTCCAAGCTTAGGAGCTTTTGCTCCATACCCTACCAATGCCTGCTCTGGAACAACGCACGCGCGCAATTGAGCAAGGGACTTGGCCGCGATATCAAACCGAGTGCGCTGAATTTGCGACTGTTGCGCGCTAATTGCTTTGAGTTTCTTTTTCATTATTCCATCATCAAACGCGAATACAGTATTAAAATCTTTTTCTGAGAATAAAGACCATAATCCTTCATAATTATATATGCTAATTTTTTCTTTTTGATTGGGATTATATTTATCCAAAGCAGAAAGCCCTATTTCCCTGCTTGCCATATGGGTTGGATGATTATCATTCTGCTGGGGAATAAACAGAATATCCGGCCTTAAGCGCTTGAATTGCTTTGTTAGTTTAACAATATCATTTTTTAGCGCGATTGCATAATTTTTTGTGTCATAAAATTCAGCGCGCAAACACACTGGCTTTGCGCCTAGAATTTTTGATTCTTCTCTGGCTTCTTTTTCACGAATTTTTATGACTTCTTCCGGCTTTACTCCATTGACATTGCTCCTGTATCCAGTAGTCATGATAATAATATGGACTCGATTGCGCTTGGCAAGCGCGCTTATCATTGCTCCTAAAGATATGGACGCGTCATCTGGGTGCGGTGAAATTACTGTGATGAATTTTCCTTTTGGAAGATCGTTTTCAGTGAGAACTTCAACGTCTCCATGGTCAAACAAAAATGGAGACGCGTAATCGCGCTTTAATCCGCTAGCAGCGTCTTCATCCAAAATAATGGTAACGTCTGGATGCCATTGCAATAGTGATGCTGGAGCTTCTTTATTCACTCTTCCTTCAACCGCGGACGCGACTGCTGATGCTTTTTTCTTTCCTGAGGCAACAAGAAGAATTTTTTTCGCGTCCATTATGGTTGATAAGCCCATTGTAAGCGCGTGAGTTGGTGTGCGCTTGTTTTTAAAATGTTTTGTGTTTGCTCTTCTAGTTGATTCAGTAAGTTCAACTACATGGGTGCGCGCTTCAAACCCAGTTCCTGGCTCATTAAACCCAATATGGCTGTTTTGGCCTAGCCCTAAAATCTGCAAATCAATTCCTCCTGATTGCTTGATTGTCTGCTCATAGCGCTCGCATTCTTGGTCTGGATTTTCGCTATTTCCGTTTAACACATGATGATTCTGCTTTTTGACATTTATTCCGTCAAACAAATGCTTTTGCATGAATGCGTGGTATGACTCTTTGTCTTTTGGATCTATGCCTAGATACTCATCCAGATTAAATGATTTGATTGCGCTAAAATCAGCTCTGCTATGTTTGCGCGCTTCAATAAGATTCTGGTACATGCCTATTACCGTGGATCCAGTTGCGAGCCCTAAAACAGAATTCGGCTTGCGCCAAATTTGCGCTAAAACAAATCTAGACGCTTTTGCGCTCATTTCTTCGTAGTTTTTTGTTATGATGACTTTCATGATGTATGATTTTAATCAAGATTAACCGCATTACGCATATCTATTCTTAATATTATCATAATGCCCGCAAAATCAGAATACTCATCCAGAAGAGAACAGAAAGAATTTATCAAAGCCGAAACATCGTTCTGCGGTGTGCGCAACCATATTACTGCATATATGTCTGAATGTTTATATTGAGAAAAGTCCTGATCATTTGCAACTAGCACTCGTTCTTCTTGTTGCGACAAAACAGCCACTTCTCTGTCAGTGGCGCCTTTGCGGACGAATGTTGCGTCATATCCTTCGTCTTTTAAAAAACGCAAAAGCTCTATCCGTACATTCTCATCAAGCAAAAACTTTGTCTTGTGTGTTGACGATGACATAATTTTCGCGGACAAGGGATGAAGCATAATCAAGCGCCGCGGTAATGTGCTGTTTGGTTAATGATGGAAACGATTTGATAATCTCCTCGCTTGTTTGCCCGGATGTGAGCATATCCAAAATCTGCCACACCATAATTCTGGTTCCCTTGAAGGTGGGCTTGCCATGACAGATTTCAGGATCTGCCACAATGTGCTCGTTGATTGCGATTACGTTCATAGTGCTTGTAGTATACCAACCAAAGAGGATGAGTGTCAACATGCACAAAAAGAAAAAGCGCTATCCGAAATAGGCGGAC
>PCVT01000152.1:0-627 GCA_002787075.1 Parcubacteria group bacterium CG11_big_fil_rev_8_21_14_0_20_41_14 | reverse complement strand
CATAATCAATTCGGCTGCAGTGGGCCTTATGATTTTTAACAACTCTATGCCTATAACGAAATTATCCTTCTTTTCTTCCTGATTATCAACTGGAAGATCAAGACAATAATAGGCAACAACTTGTGCCAATACCTCATCCGATGCTTCAATTACATCGCCATTTTCCAAAAAAACACCGAGCATGTTATTTTGACCAGTAACTATACACGCCAATTCCTCTACATAGCGAATATGTTTACTGAAATCTATTGGAAATACGTGATCGCCTATTACCTGCTTAAGACGATCAAAACCATGCGAAATTTGGATGCAACACAAATCTATATAAAGCTTCTGTAGCGGCTTAATCCATTCTTTTCTAAGATTAAATGGCCTCATAGCTTCAATTATATCCAAAAATGCGCCACAAGTACCACCATTTCCCATTACAACTACAAGAGAATCAGCATGACCTGTTTCTTCAAGATCAGAAAGAGACACACCGTACAAAAGATATTTGTCTCTAGAACATTGCTCAAAGATAATAACTAAAGCCCTGCAACAGGCAAAATACCCGTGCACCGCAGACTCAATAGCTTCCCTCATTTCGTATTTCTCCTGTTAAAGGTATCTGGTTTTATTGCTTTA
>PCVT01000107.1 GCA_002787075.1 Parcubacteria group bacterium CG11_big_fil_rev_8_21_14_0_20_41_14 | reverse complement strand
TTCAAATTAAAATTCTTGAACACATGCATGGTTTTTCGGTAGCTGAAATTCATATTCTCAAATTCAATCGCGCCTTTCGTGATCTTCATTTCTTTGGCTGATTTGCTGTCAGATACTTCGTGTGGCTCTTCTAGAATTTCCACCATTTCTTTTGCGTCTGCTAATGCTTCATATGTATTGCGGATCATGCGCCCAAGCTGGCGGATATTTCCAAAAAGCATTACCAGATATCCTTGTAAGAGCGCGAAATCTCCAATGGTGAATTGCCCGTTCTGCCATAACTTTATTCCAACAAACATCACAATAAACTCAATCATAATCATGATGCCGAATTGTATGGTCTGATTAATTTCGCCGATGTTCCAGCTCTTCATCTGCATTTTTCTGAATTTTTCCGTAATCGCGTAAAAAATATCTTGCTCATATTCAGCGCTGGTGAACAGCTTTATGTTCGTGTTATTAGTCACCGCGTCCGCCAAAGTGCCTGTGACTTCAGAATCAAGGCTGGCGCGCTGTTCATCATATTTTAATTTCCATTTAGCCACAAAATAATTTACCACCACAAAAAAGCTCAATAAGCCAGCTATAATCGCGGCAATAAGAGCGTTGCGGTAGGCAATAACTGCTAAAGATCCGAAAATGGCAATAAGAATCGGGATAAGCTGGTACTGAATCGTATCAACCATATCCTCGTACGCACGCGAGAGGCGTCGCACTTTGCGCACAAGAGAGCCGGTAAAATTATTGCTGAAAAAGCTAGCAGAGTGTCGCAGGAGATACGCGAACCCGGTGCGTTCTAGATTTACCTGCACTTTTGAATGTATAAAATTGGCAACTGGAAATGTCCAGCCAAGCATGAACCAGCCGATTCCTTTGAATAATAGAACCATCAGCAGAATGCTGATGAGCGCGGAGACGGTTTCTTCCGTGATTGGGCCATTGTACGCGAGCGTATCAAAGAATTTTTTGTAGTAAATCGGAGCTACTAAATCAGCGCCTTCGCCGATAATAATGCCGATTAGCACTATAAAACCGACCCACTTATGTGGCCACAAATGTTGTAAGAATATCTTTGCTACTGATTTGTTGTTTGGGGTAGGCATATAACGATAAAAGGCGCATTTAGGCGCCATATATAAGTAGACGAAATTATACCATGTTTGTTACATTTTGTCATTATTATTTTTTTATATTTCGTTTGAATATGTTATAATTCTTACATGAAAAAACTTGTTATATTAATTTTAAGTTTTATCTTCGTGGTTGCTATATTTGCGCCTTTGTCTTCGCGCGCGCAAGAGGCGAGCCAAGAGAAGAATAAGGTATATATCTCATTCTTCTACGGAGACGGATGCCCGCATTGTGCCAAAGAACAGGTGTTTTTGAACAAGCTGGAATATGATTTTAGCAATGTTGAGATAAAAAGATTCGAGGTCTGGCGCAATCGGGATAATGCTGAATTAATGTCAAAAGTCGTGAAAGAGCTGGGCATTTCAATTTCAAGCGTTCCTCTCACTGTAATTGGGGATGAAGCGATTTCCGGATATTTGAATGACGCCACAACTGGCATGCGCATTAAGCGAATTATGCAGGAGCATAAGGACCATGGGTGCGTTGATATTGTGGACGCGGTGCAAAATGGTTCAAATAAAGAGAATGTACAGTGCGCGCCTGAAGATAGTAATACTCAGATTTCTTTGCCTATATTCGGCAATATTGATCCTAGTAAATTGTCTTTGCCTTTACTCACTATCGCGGTTGCAGCGATTGATGGGTTTAATCCATGCGCTATGTGGGTTTTGATATTTCTTATCAGCTTGCTTCTTGGCATGCAGGATAGGAAAAAAATGTGGATTTTAGGAGGAGCGTTTATTGTCGCGTCCGGATTAGTATATTTTTTGTTCTTGTCCGCGTGGCTGAATCTATTTCTGTTCTTGGGATTTATTGCCGCGATCCGAATTGCCATTGGTATTGTCGCTGTCGGTAGTGGTGCATATCATTTAAAAGAATGGTGGACTAATCGGCTTGGCGCGTGCAAGGTCGGAGATGGAGAGCACAAGCGCAAAATAATGGATCGATTCCGCAATATTGTTTCAGAGCAGAATTTTTGGCTTGCTCTTGCTGGAATAATCGCGGTTGCCATATCAGTGAATTTGGTTGAGCTGGTCTGCTCTGCTGGCTTGCCCGCGATTTATACAAATGTGCTTGCTGGAGCGCACTTGAACGCGATTGAATATTATCTATATCTATTTCTATATATGATCATCTTTATGCTTGATGATATGCTGATTTTTGTGATTGCCATGACCACCTTGCATGTGACAGGCATCAGCGCCAAGTACAGCCGATGGTCTAATCTAGTCGGCGGAGTGGTAATCTTACTGCTTGGACTGCTTTTGATTTTTAAGCCCGGGTGGGTGATGTTTGGGTAAAGATGCTTGATTTTTCGTGTTTTTTATGCTAGCATGGGCTAACGAAAGTTAGCTCTTTTTAAATTCGGGAAACTAATAATCCTTGTAAACAGAGAGGGGATGATCATGGCTCTATTTTCGCGGAGAGAGTTTTTGGGCGCATTGCCCTCTCTTGCGGCTTTGCCATTGTTTGGCTGCGACAGAAGTCAATCAGGCAATCTGACCGGAGGGGATGAGCAGGACAAAATTCCAAACGCTGATTTGTACATTGGATTTGATCCGGATGAAGACGCGCAAGCTTTGGCAGATAAAAAGATTCAAAATTATTTGCGTTCATTGAGGCCGAGCCAATCATTCACTGTCGCGTTTCAAGGGGAGGGTGGATCCTGGCATACGATTCTTTACGCCAATGCTCCTGCCGGAACAGGGGGAGTGGAAAAGAATCATCTTGCCATGGTTGTTGATGGCGCGAGAGAAATACATGTCGCAATCATTGGGTCTGTGCCAAGCTTAATTCCTATGCCTCGCAAGCTTGCACTCCAGTTTACGGATCAGCATGGCAATCCGTTTCAATACAATGGATTGCCAATGCGGTATTCGCTTTTTACTGAAGAGCTTAATGTCGTCCGTGGCAAGCCAGCAATGGTTAAAGCTCTGAGCGATATACTTGGCTCAATCGTGAAAATCTTCGCGTTCGCGATTGGCGTGTTTATCGGCGCCAGCATTGCGAAATGGGTATTCGCGGTTCTTGCGTATCTAGCTTCCCAGATTTTAATGTTCATTGCCGCGACTGCGTTTATCATTGTAGTAGTTGAAGTACTGCGATGGCTGGACATGGACATAACCAGGGAGGATGTTGAAGCGTTTTTTTCTCGGAGCGCGCAGTCAGTCAAAGATCTTTTTGGCGATACTGTGTATTGGCTCAAGCAGTTTGGCGATTCAAACCAGTTTCCTGCTGATGTGGTATGGACATAGATACTGCATCTGTCATATGTATTGCTCATTCTTTACCCCCCCCTCTTGCTCTGGCAGGCAGGGGGGTTCTTTTTTTATCCTGTTTCTGATACAATGTTCTTATGCATAATTACAACGCTAAAGCACTCGCGCTTCATAAAAAATTTCATGGAAAATTGAGCATTGAAAGCAAGGTAGATTTGGATTCAAAAGAAGCGCTTTCTATCGCGTACACGCCCGGAGTCGCGCAAGTGTGCAAAGCAATCAGCAAAGATAAAAAACTAGCACGCGAATATACTATAAAGCGCAACACCATTGCCATTGTTTCAGATGGGTCTGCTATTTTAGGGCTTGGAAATTTAGGCCCATTAGCCGCGATTCCGGTTATGGAAGGCAAGGCAGCTTTGTTCAAAAAATTTGCCAATGTTGACGCGTTTCCGATTTGTTTAGACACGCAAGACGCAGAGGAGATTATCAAAACCGTAAAATATATTGCTCCAATATTTGGGGGAATAAATTTGGAAGACATTTCAGCGCCGCGGTGCTTTGAAATAGAAAAGCGCTTGCGGAAAGAACTGGATATTCCGGTTTTTCATGATGACCAGCATGGCACTGCGATTGTGGTTTTAGCTGGATTGATAAACGCGCTCAATGTTCGTGGCACAAAAAACGAGCCGCGCATAGTAGTGAATGGCGCTGGCGCTGCAGGAATTTCCATTACTGATTTGCTCTTGAAAAACGGATTTAAAGATATTACTGTGTGCGACAGCAAAGGCGTTATTCATGAATCACGGATTGGATTGAACTCGCAAAAAAGGCTCATAGCGAAAAAAACCAATAGTCATTCATTGCGCGGATTGCTTAAAGACGCGATAGCTGAGGCAGATATATTTATTGGCGTGAGCGCGAAAAATGTTTTAACTGAATCAATGGTGCGCTCAATGAACCAGAATCCAATTATATTTGCCATGGCAAATCCTGATCCTGAAATTCTGCCAGATAACGCGTTGCGCGCTGGCGCTCTTATCGCGGCCACTGGAAGATCTGATTATCCAAATCAAATTAATAATGTTATAGCGTTTCCTGGCGTATTCCGCGGGGCTTTGGATAATCAAATCCGCGATATCACTGATAGCATGTTGATTAAAGCCGCGAAAAATCTAGCGCATTGCGTTACAAAGCCGTCTAAAAATAATATCTTGCCAAAGCCGTTTGATTCTCAATCAGTGCGCGCGGTTGCGCGGGCTATGCGATAATGACTTTTCTATGCATGGTGATATTTGTTTGTAAGTTATCCACAACTTAGTACCTTGCATCAGGCAATATGCCAATTAGGTTATGTCGCGTAAGATTAGTCAGTGTTGTTGCCATATCATGCCCTGAAAAGCTGTGTCCGTCTATTCCAAGAGCAAATTCTTTGTCTGGCCATTGAAGACCTGCTTGTTCTGAAATTTCTGTGGCTGACCTTGTGAGTGATTGAGCTGATATGCCATGTTCCATAGCTACCGCGCTAAAGCTTCTGTCATGAATTTTTTTCACTGCCGCTTGCCTGAAATGCGCAGTTGTATTT
>PCVT01000157.1 GCA_002787075.1 Parcubacteria group bacterium CG11_big_fil_rev_8_21_14_0_20_41_14 | reverse complement strand
CCGGTCTTTTGCGATTATTTCGCGGATAAGCCAGAGCATGGCGCAGAATGCTACTAATACGGCAAAAACAATCATGCGCGTGTTTGCGAGTCCGTAGTTCCATGGGAAGATCATGATTGGGGTTATAAGCGCGGTAAATCGCGTCATCCAAAAAAGCGCGCCAGATAAAAATCTATCTAAAGCGCGCTGGACATAGAGCCAGTCAATGTCTTTTCTATGCGCTGTTTTGAGGGCTGAGTCAAGCATGTGGAATATTATGGTTTGATCTCATCAAACAATTTTTCAACTTCTTTTTTCAGTTTTGGCAAATTCTTCTTTACCGCGTCCCACACCACATCCAAATCAACTCCAAAATATCCATGTATAAGCTTATCTCTCATTCCTGCAATTTCTTTCCATGGAATATGCGGATATTGATCTCTAAACTCTATTGGAAGCTGTTTAACCGCTTCTCCGATAATTTCTATCTTTCTTATCACCGCGTTTTGCTTCTCATGCAATTTTATGAATTCTTCTCTTGATACGCCTTTGATAAAGCTTTGTATCATGTCGATGCTATCGCAAATATCGCGCAAATATAATTTAATTTCTCTTCCTTCTCTCATATATTGTTATTGCCTCACTAAAGATGCGATCTTTTAAATATGGATGAACGCTTTTATATGTGCCAATATCCACTTTTTTGCCGAGTTTTTCTCCAAGCTTCATTTCAAGGCTCACGAGATCTAAAAGTGAGGTTCCTAGCGGAACTTCAACAAGCATGTCTATGTCGCTTTTTTTGTCCGATTCTCCGCGGGCCGCGGATCCAAATACCGCTGCTGTGCGTACTCCTGCTTTGCGCAGAATAGGCACTGACATTTTTTTGATTGTTTTAATGGTTGGGCTCATATGATTATATTCGTATCATTTTAGTACTTTAATCGTATCATATTGATATGATTAGCGCAATTGATTTGTTATTCTGGAAAGCGACCCTGCCGCTGGGAGCGACAAGGCCGCGTCTGAAAGCGGCAGGTTCGCTCCCAGCGGACTTGTCGCTGGCTCGGAAGAAAAGCGACCCTGCCGCTGAGATTGAGAGCGACAAGGCCGCGTCTGAAAGCGGCAGGTTCGCTCCCAGCGGACTTGTCGCTGGCTCGGAAGAAGAAAGCGCGCGGTTGTAGAGGCGGATGTCGGAGATGGAGCCGGCCTATTGACAAATTTTTCAATCATGCTATGCTTGTCTTATAACAAGACAGCAGGGACACTTCCCGTTAGGAAGGGCCGTAAAAAGCTTACCTGCATGCCTGACCGCCCACGAGCTGGGCGGTAATTTTTTTCTGAATCATTTTCCAAAGATCTTTGGCTTTTGAATCCGGATCGTCAAAATGCGCCCTGCTTAATCCGGCCAGCGCGTCCGCCAGCCGTATGCATGGCGACGAGGCGCTTCTCTCGGTTTTTACTTTTTTTATGGCAATTCCTTTATCGCGCAAGACCTTTTTCAGCCGGCGTTCTATCCATTTCGGCTCTTTGCCGTCAATGTACAAGGCGCTGAAATTCTTTTCAATAAGCAGATGTTGCAGAGCCCATTCCATGGCGTGGGTGCGGTAAATCGGGTTTTGAAAAATAGCGATTTTGACCGTAAAATCAAGTTTTGATGCGTCTTTAATGAATGCCACGCGCAATTTCCACGGCAGATCCACCCAATGGAATGAGGATATGCCGTGTTTTTGTTCTATGGCTTCAATGGATTTTTCAATTTTTTCTTTGTTTTCAACCTCAACATACACGAGCGCGAACGACGAGTGGTCGATTTGCTTATGTATTCCTGATTCGTCAATGAATATGATCATTTTGATGTTTGATGTTTGGTGTTTATTTTAATACCCCTCGTACATCATTTTCACCTCTTCTGCCGAAAGCGCGCGGTTGTAGATTCGGATGTCGGATATGGAGCCGGCCTATTGACATATTTTTCAGTCATGCTATGATTGTCTTATAACAAGATCCGGGGAAAAATTTCCGTGTGTTAGCGGACCGCGCAAGCGGCCCTTACCCGTCAGTCTGA
>PCVT01000030.1:5060-5432 GCA_002787075.1 Parcubacteria group bacterium CG11_big_fil_rev_8_21_14_0_20_41_14 | reverse complement strand
ATAGGGACATCCTAGCAAAAAATCCACGAGCGGGCAAATTACGAGTACAATTCCGGATGCGTGCCAATATCAACAAAAAGAAATATGTCTTCTTTTTCTTCTTTATACACTACTCGGATATTGCCAGTCACATTAAAACTTTGATACCCTTTATATTTGCCATGAAGCGCATGAGTGCCGAGAATTGGGTTGTGCATATCTTCAAGAAAAAGATTCCTCCGCTCTTTAAATGCCTCATTAATTTTCTTGGGAAGTTTTGAATACTTCTTTTCAAAATGTTTATGCAAAAGAATGCTTTTCATTTTGACTACAGAGCATTAAGGTACGCATCCATGTCTTTCATGTTCGTAAATGCGCGAGAAATATTCTTTT
>PCVT01000030.1:1760-4993 GCA_002787075.1 Parcubacteria group bacterium CG11_big_fil_rev_8_21_14_0_20_41_14 | reverse complement strand
CGAGTGCGAACAAACTGCTTGAGCGACGCTGTCACGAGCGCAGACAAAGAAAACCCAAGCTCCGCAGCAAGCTTTTGAGCTTCCTCTTTAACAGCCTTATCGATCTTAATATTAATCATCGCTGTTTTCATAATACCTAAAGTATATACTTTGGATGGTTTCTGTCAAGCCGCTATGCCCCTCTCTAAAGCGTTTGATTTCAAGCGCTCGGGTGATAATTTTGTAGCAAAATTATTTACGTCCGATACCTCCCCATAATCTCTGCTTCCACTTCCTCGCGTGGGGCGCCGTATTTTAGATATGAAAGCTGTTTTAGTTGTTCCGCAAGCTCTGGATTTCCTTGATTAAGAGGGAGTGTTTCTATATTAAATGGTTTTGCTGGTTGGCCATTCACGAGCATACTCATGTACGCATTGCGATTATCAAGGCGAGTGATATCCTCCGCGGTAAACGTGGGTTCCATTTTTTTCGCAAGAACTTCCGCATCCTCTGGCCCGACACGAAAAACAGCCATATTGCCAACGTTTCCAAACACCGCATTTTTAATATCCTCCGAAAGTTGTGAAATATATTGATGCGCGACATTTAAACTAAGGCGATATTTGCGCGCCTCGGATAAAATGGTCGCGATGGATGGCGTTGTAACATTTTGAAATTCATCAATATACAAATAAAAATCATTTGGATTTTTACCAGAGCCAAACATATCCACGCGAGAAAGCGCCGCCATTGTTATTTTTCCTACCAACACAAGGCCAATCAGGTTTGCGTTGATGTCCCCCAGTCTCCCTTTTGAAAGATTTACGAGGAGAATCTTTTTCTCATCCATAATCTGCCTGAAATTAAACGAAGATTTTTGCTGAAGCACGACCGGGCGCATAATTTCGTTTGAAATAAACGGGTCAAACTTGCTTGAGATGTACGGCACAAAGTTTGCGAGCCCTTGGTCTCCCGTTGTCTTTTCCGCGCTTTCCCAAAACTGTAGAACGATCGGATTTTTGCATTTTGCTAGTTTCATATCGCGAAACGCCTTGTCTGAAAGCACGCGGGTAATTTCTAGAAGTGTACTCCCCGATGCCGTGTCCTCCATCACGAGTGCGGCGGCATTTCTAAAATAAAGCTCAAACATCGCGCCACCGCCAACCTTCATATCAAAAAGTTGGTTAAAAATACCCATCATCTCGTTCACAACAAATGTTTTTTGTTCAGGAAAACGCTCGTCATACTCAAGCATATTTAGACCCATCGGGCGCGCGGTATATGAAGGGTCAAAATAAATCACGTCATCCGCTCGTTCAGGAGGAATGAGCGAAAGAATTTCCTGTACATCGTTTCCGTGTGGATCTATAAAGCATACACCGTCGCCATTCAAAATATCCTGCATAATCATCGTCTTCAAAATATGCGACTTTCCTGTACCCGTCTGGCCTATAACATACATATGACGCACGCGATCCTCGCGACCGATACGCACAACTGTTTCCTTGTTGTGATAAATATTTTTACCGAGGACAATTCCTTCCTGCGGAACATCCGTAGGCGCTGGCGCGACTCCTGCCTTTGCCTCTTTAAGCTCTGGTGACGAAGTGGTGGTAACAGGGAAATGAAACATTGTAGCAATCTCCCTAAGGTTTAGCGGAAAACTTTCCTTTTCGTTAAACATTCTGAATGTGTAGCGATAAATTGCCTCCATAAGGCTTGCGCCCTTTGTTTCGCGTTTCCATTTGATCTCATTTGCCTGTGGTTTACCAAACTGATTAAAAGCGCTCTCAAGCTCGTTCAAAATAGACCCCGCGCGCGAAGCAGTGCCCGCAGAAGCAATGATGCGTATATTTGTATCCACAATAGGCGATGCAATTTTTTCACCTATGTTTTTTGTTTCATCGTCATAAACTACCTCCTTCTTTTCTTTTGGAGCAAAAAACATTCCCTTTACCGCATCCGCAAATTCCCCTGCTATCTGCGCGCCCGTACTTTTAAGGGCGTCTTTTGGCTTCACTCCTTTTTTGATTTGATCCAAAACAAATTTGTAGTGAGAGTTGAATGAATTTCCCGCTGGACGAATGACAAACTGCACTGCCACACCCTCGCCATCACGATTGATTTTTGAAAAAGTAGAGAGAAGAACATTGAGCGGGTCCTGAGTGAATGTCTCAAAGGTACGAAGCGGGTATGCGGTCTCGCCTCCTGATGTAGCGTACGAAGCCACAGTCACCCCGTTTTCATTAAATGGGTTGTAGTCTTCACGATGTTCTCGTATTTTTGCGTCTGGGTATACAGCTAGTACCTGCTTTTCAAAAAGATTTGCGTGTTCAAGCGGAACTGCGGAATAAAATACAATGTGGTCGCTAAAATTTGAAAGCGCGAGCTCAAGCGTAAAATAGTTTTTTATATCTCCAAATCCCGCCTTTGTGTTTTCAATAGAAAGCATCCCAGCAAAGAAATGCTCCATACCAGAGACTAGGTCAGCAAACTTTCGTTCTTGCCCTTTGTAGTCTATTGGGGGAAGTGTAATTTCATAAAGTCGCATCTTCAAAGCGCGAGCGACTTCCTTGTCTTTTGCAATTCCCGCAAAATCTCCAGTTTCAAGCAAGAACTGAACTATCATTCTGTGAAAATCGTCCTCAATATGTGGATTATTTAATTTTTCAAGAATTGCAAGCGCGTTTTTAATTCCCTTTTCTTGCGCAATCTGCATCAGCTGGTCAATCGCCTGCTTGTGCTCCACGCCAAGCTTCACGACATTGGTTTCAAGGTCATCAATCTTCATCTGATAGCTCTTATAAAGAACTAGTTCTGTGGGCCGAGCGCGATACTCCTCCACCTTCTCACGAGCAACTTCTGTCCTTGCTTCAAGTGTTCGCTCAGGTGAGCCAGGCGCAATGCCGAGCGCGTGTTCCTTTTCCACAATTTGCGCGCGCAAATACACCACCTCTTCTTCTGGTGTTCTGAATTGCTTACCTAAACTCCCATACTCAGGATTCATATAGTTGATATTGTAACATATACCACCACATAAAACCCAAAAAATCTCGCATACGCGAGATTTTTTGGGTTTTATGCTAATAAATGTTTAATAAGTCATTGTTATATACCCAGATGTACCAGCGCCACCGAATAGGTATATGGACGCAGGATTCCCTATCTCAGAAAGATTTAGTGACCTAAAACCGCTGCCATCAGCTGAAGTCAGGCTTGTGTGAAGGTATCCGCTTCCTCCTCCTCCACCACCA
>PCVT01000030.1:0-1739 GCA_002787075.1 Parcubacteria group bacterium CG11_big_fil_rev_8_21_14_0_20_41_14 | reverse complement strand
CCACCACCGCCACCACCGTAAAAACCACCGCCGCCGCCACCACCGTAAACATTGGCAGCGCCACCACCCCAACGAGACCCCCCTAAACCAGGCTTGTACCCAGAACCGTTTTTACCATTTGGACTAGCACTATTTCCACCAGCGCCACCGAGCGAACTGTCATATCCCTCGCCGCCAGCTCCGCCACTTGAGTTGGTACCAGCACCACCACCGCCAGCGCTAGCGCTAGTAGTGCCACCATTTCCATGGATAACGCCTCCGCTGTCTCCACCACTGCCTCCAGCATAACCTCTTACTCCTCCTCCACCGCCACCACCGGCAGCCAATATTGGGATTGAGGAACCATAGTAAGCATAGGATGCACCCCCACCATTAGCAGCATAACAGCAACCTGAATCGTATCCATTGCCACCGCGAGCTCTAAACTTAACTGTAGTAACTGCCACTGGTATGGAAACCCAGTTACCTGTTCCATTTATGTATGTCACCGAAAATGGTGCGAGCACTTGCACAATCACATCCTTTGACGTAGTCCCACCAGCACCTGTGCAAGAAAGTGTAAATGTATACGAAATTGGTCCACCTGTCCCATAGAGAGCACTTGAAACCTCGGAGCCAGAAATTACTTTTGTCCCAGACCAACTACCTGATGCAGTGCACGAGCTTGCATCTGTTACGCTCCATGTAAGCGTTGTTGTTTGTCCGCTTTGAATAATGGTTGGTGATGCGCTGAATGTTGTAGATGGCGCAGCTAGTTGAGTAGCACTCAAGCATTTTGTTGTGCCACCTTTGATCGTGCAAAGGTCTCCAGCTTTTGTTTGATCGGTAGATCCTGTGTTGATTGGCGCAGAGACATTTCCCGTTGGTGGTGTTGCCGTTGGCGCTGTCCACGCGAGAGCATAGCTCAAACCAAAGGAAAGTACGATTGCGAGTGTTGAAACTTTAAGAACTGATAATAATTGTTTGCTCATATTAGTGTTGTTATTTTTTTATTGTTTGACTTAATTGAATCTCACTCGCTATAAATTCCTTTTTTGCGTCTATGTTTTCAAGAGAAGTTACAATAACGAAATCACCGATAGTAACATCTGAAGCGCTAACAACGATGCGTGTAAACAACTCAGGTGGCAACACCAATCTATGTGTCTTTTTTGCTTCCTCTGTTTTTTTGGTAAATTCTGCGATTTCAGATTGAAGTAAGGTTTTTTCTTTTTGTGTTATCCTCACAATCTTTGTTTCGCTAGTAACGATAACATTGTGATCAGAAAGAGGATCGTTTGGTATTTGTGACGTTTGTGCATGTAGAGTAAAACTATTCCCTTTTATTGCAGTAACCGAACCCATAACCGTACGAACCTCAACCTGTGAGCCAAAAACACTGTTAGACGAAGGGCTGGATTGCATGATAGGCTGATTCCCTGCTCCCGTACTTTCGCTTGGAAACAACACGGGTCCCAAAATCGCTCCGATAGCACTACTCAAAATAAGCATCAGCACACCAAGGATGGCAAGTGTGACAATTGAATACTGACCTGAATTTGCTTGTGGTTCCATTTGTAGTAATTAAAATCTATTAATTACTTTCTATTGTACCATTTTTAAAACAGGAAATCATCTAGATGGTGTGGATAACTACCCTCGCTTCGTCAAAATCTCCGCGTCGCCGTCAGTGATTAAAATTGTGTGTTCAAAATGCGCGCTTCGTTTGTGGTCTTTTGTAACATAAGTATACCCATCTG
>PCVT01000172.1 GCA_002787075.1 Parcubacteria group bacterium CG11_big_fil_rev_8_21_14_0_20_41_14 | reverse complement strand
CCATCCTATTGCATTTGCCGATTCCTCCAAGGAAAATAGTTGCCTTATATCCTCCTTCCCCCTCATTCCTGTATGGACCAGTGTGACACGTGCGGCCAGGAAACCTGCAAAATGTGCGGTGGCTGCGGTTGTATGGGCAACGAGTGTAGTTGCGGTATGGACGATACCGACGGTGACGAAGAAGAACATGGCACCGACGAGGAAATGTAAGGGGAATGTATAGAAACTGCCACCAGCAATTCGTGATTTCTGTTTAGTAGAAGCCGCAAACCTACAGTGTTTGGTGAATATTTACTTTCTGCCACCAAACATATGGGTTCTCATGCCTCCTGTCCACACTGTGGGTACTTCCGTTCGTGGTCTCTTCGTCGCCATCACCGCAAGTGTAAACGATGTCGTCGTGAGTGGTCTCCACACACCCTTCATCCCATCGCAGGATTCCGGATGACAGAGAAACAATGGCTGTCGATCATTGATACCTTCCTGCGCGATGAAACGATCAAAAGCGTCACAGAGGAGTGCGCACTCTCCTACGTCACTGCACAGCACTGTGTCCTCTCCCTGCGTACAGCAATGTGGTTGGGCACACCGCCGCGTTTCTGCGGCACGAACGAAGCAGACGAAACATACGTGGGTGGCGCATGGAAAAACAAAGCACTCCACATCCGTAAGCAGGGAACCAAGAGGGGGAGAGGTACGCAGAAGCAAGCCATCTTTGGCATCATCCAGCGGGAACCACAACGCGTCCGGGTGTGGCTCGTGAAGAATGCGAAAGGTACCACACTCCGACCACTCGTGCGTGCACAGGTACGACGGAGAAGCGCGGTCTACACTGATGGACACAAAGGGTATCGCCGTCTGAAACAGATGGGGTATCACCATGAGTGGGTCGATCACGATGCAGGCGAGTACGTACGTGGAGACGTGCATACGCAGACCATCGATGGCTACTGGGGCATGCTCAAGAATCATCTCGCCGCCATCGGCGGGATCAGGAAGAAGCATCTGCATCTGTTCATTGGAGAACACGTGTGGCGGTACAACCACAAGGACCTCACACGAAGTGAACAGGCGAAGAAACTTTACCGATTGTTGCTGTAGTTTGG
>PCVT01000113.1 GCA_002787075.1 Parcubacteria group bacterium CG11_big_fil_rev_8_21_14_0_20_41_14 | reverse complement strand
ATTATGGCAGAAACAGCTAAAAAGAAAATCCTCGTGACTGGGGGGGCGGGGTTTATTGGGTCGCACATTTGTGTTGAGCTAGTAGTAGAAGGCTATGATGTAATAATTGTAGACAATTTTAGCAATAGCAAAGAGGGTGTGATTGCGCGCATTGAGAAAATAACAAACAAATCAATTGTTTTTTATAATGCTGACATCCGCGATTGTGCGGTGATGGAAAAAATATTTAGTGCACATAAAATTGATTCAGTCATCCACTGTGCTGGGCTGAAGTCGGTCGGTGAGTCTGTAGCAGATCCTCTTTTGTATTATGACAATAACGTTTACGGAAGCATTGTTTTATTGCAAGTTATGAAGAAGTTTAATGCTAAGAAAATTGTATTTTCGTCATCTGCGTGTGTTTATGGTACGGATGTACCAGCACCATACTCTGAAACTTCGCCACTACGGCCGTCAAATCCGTACGGAAAATCCAAATTATTTGTAGAAGAAATATTGCGTGACGTAGCCTCGTCTGATCCAGAGTGGCGAATTGCGTTGCTCCGATACTTCAATCCCATCGGTGCTCATTCAAGTGGTTTAATAGGGGAGGATCCAAGTGGAACTCCCAACAACCTCTTGCCCTATATCGGACAAGTTGCGACTGGTCTCAAACCAGAGCTACTTATTTTCGGTAATGATTATGAAACACCAGACGGAACAGGCGTTAGAGACTATATTCATGTTGTTGATCTCGCCCTCGGGCACCTAAAAGCTCTCGAATGGCTTGATGAAAATACTGGCGTTCTAACCGCCAATCTTGGTACAGGAAAAGGAGTAAGTGTAATGGAGCTTGTGGAAGCATTTAGTCGTGTAGCAGGACGCAAAGTCCCTTACAGATTTGCTCCTCGTCGCGAGGGCGATGTTGCGAGTTCCTATGCTGACACAAGATACGCGGAAAGCGAGCTGGGCTGGCGCACCACACATACGATATATGAAGCATGTGAAGATACTTGGCGATGGCTCAAGCAACAGTAAAATAATTCAAGTCTTGATTTGTTATTTTATATATAATCGCACTAACCGCATAAATAGGTAAACA
>PCVT01000046.1 GCA_002787075.1 Parcubacteria group bacterium CG11_big_fil_rev_8_21_14_0_20_41_14 | reverse complement strand
TTTTGGAGCCACGGGAGGAACGGGGCAAGAACTTATCAAGCAAGCCCTAGAACAAGGTCATGAAATCACCGCTCTTGTGCGCGATCCTCAAAAACTTTCTTTCAGCGATCAAAGAATAAATATCCTCAAAGGCGATGTATTAAATAAGGACGATGTATTAAAGACGATTCAAGGCAACGATGCGGTGCTCGTGGCATTGGGCGTCAAACCGCCGTCAAAAGAAAAAGTGGTGGGGCCGGGCACGAAAAATATTATTGAGGCCATGAAAGCGCACAATGTAAAACGGTTGATAGTGGAATCGGCAATGTTTATGGATGACGCGGTGAGAAAAAATAGTTTTCTCATTTCTCTTTTAACGAAAACCTTTATGAAGGGGCTCTATGCGGATAAATTGGTTCAAGAATCGGCCGTGAGAGAAAGTGACCTGGAATGGATTATTGTCCGCCCTGTTGGTTTAAGCAATGGACATAAAACAGAAATATACAGGTTCGGAGAAAACCTGCAATTAAAAGGAATGTTTCCGACCATTTCACGAGCCGATGTGGCAGATTTTATGCTTAAGCAATTAAGCTCCGATGCCAATCTTAATAAAGCTATATTGGTTGCAAAGTAACTATGAAAATCAAGGAGCTTGGACATGTGGTTCTATATGTAAGAGACGTAGAGCAGTCAGCTAACTTCTATCGCGACACGTTAGGGTTTAAGGAACTCTTCAGGAAGGGACCTACCGCAGCATTTTCCTCGGGACGAACACATCATGAGCTTTTGCTTATAGAAGTAGGGGGGAATCTAAAGACAGATAAACAAATTGTTCCCGGACTGTACCATATTGGCTTTAAGATCGGTGATGGACACGAAGCGATAGAAAAGGTCTGGAAAGAACTTAAGGAAAAAGGGGTCACAATAGTTGGCACGGGTGATCATACTATCACGCACAGTATTTATATTCTTGATCCGGATGGAAATGAGCTTGAACTGTATGCTGACATGAGCGATGATTGGAAAAATAATCCTCAAGCAATTATGTCAAAAACAAAAACCCTCT
>PCVT01000143.1 GCA_002787075.1 Parcubacteria group bacterium CG11_big_fil_rev_8_21_14_0_20_41_14 | reverse complement strand
AAACATAATACAAAAACGGCTTATCAAGAACATTGATAAGATGCTTTGGCATATCTTTGGCCAAATCAAGCATGCGAGTCCCCTTGCCTGCGGCTGGAATGATGATTTTTGATATCATAATAAATGAAACACGGGAATGGTGTGCAGGGTGTGTGCATTTTGAAGCGAGAATGTATGGAGCGAAGCGACCCTTCGGAGCGGAAAAATGCACACACCCGAACACCATTTGCATTGAACGTATAAATCCTGAAAAAATTTAACTTTGCTTTTGCAAAAACTTCGCGACCTTTTCAATGTCATCTGGATTGCCGAAATCCATCCAATAATCAAGCATCTTGCGCGCCTTTACTTTCCCTTGTGATGCTAAGGATTTGATAGCGTCCGTAAGCTCATATTCACCGCGTTCGGATATACCAACCTTTTCACATTCAGCGAAAATTTCAGGCGTGAATTTGTAGCATCCAATTGACACCCAGTTTGAAATAAATGTTTTTGGCTTTTCAACAAAATCAGTAATCATGTCTCCATCTAGAATCGGAACTCCATATTTTTCCGGATTATCAACATAAAGCAAACTCACATAATGAAACGCGTCTTCAAGCTCTCGCATGGCAGATAAATCGCGGGTTGAATAAAGATTATCTCCATAAATGCATACAAAGTCATCATCCCCAACTGCTTTTTGGGCAGCGAGCACTGGAATAGCAGTGCCGTATTTTTCAGTTCCCATTGTCTTAAACTGATCAACTAAGGTGATGTTAAATTCTCGCGTGTACTGGCGCGCGAATTCCTCCATCTTCTCAGCATAGTGTCCTATCACTAAAATCATTTCTTCAAAACCAGACATTTGAAGATTTTTCAAAACATAATACAAAAACGGCTTATCAAGCACATTAATTAAATGCTTTGGCTTGTCTTTGGCCAAATCAAGCATTCTAGTTCCCTTGCCCGCGGCTGGAATAACGATTTTATTAATCATAATTAAATAGTATTTCTTAATTTTTTTGCTAACAAATACACCCTATACCATAAGGAATGATAAATCAAGTCAAAACTTTCAGGATAGCAGTGGACATTCCCGCCAAATCCTTTTTTAAATTGCGAAATTCCTTCCCATGACGGCTTGTAC
>PCVT01000048.1 GCA_002787075.1 Parcubacteria group bacterium CG11_big_fil_rev_8_21_14_0_20_41_14 | reverse complement strand
AGCACCAAATTGACTGGTGATTAGACCAATCAATCTGTTTCGCTGATCAATTAACAGGACTTACGCGCTTAGCACCTTGACAGCATAATAATTGATTCGATGATAGCCCTTACGGCGATCAAGCATCCAGTCAGTTTTGATCTGATATAAGGTTTTGTTTTTGCTGCAAGGTTGTTGTCTCTCTTTCTCAAGAATAATGTAGGCCAACACACAGCTTTCCAGGTGTTTCTGTTGAGCGGTAAAGGTTCTGGCTTGACACTGCTCTAAATGAAGCTGATTCTTGAGAAATCGAAAGATTTCTTCAATCTTCCAGCGATAGCTATACAGTTGGACTACTTGCTCATTGGTCATCAATGGTCGGTTGGTGACAAAATACTTGTTCTCGTTTCTGAGAACAAGAGCCATCAATTGACTCGTTAATGGACCAACCAGATAGTCCCCATCTTTAAGTAAATCATCTCTGACCGGACAGGCATTGACTACTCGATTGTTTTTTATCTGGGTTACAAACAGCCAACCATAGCTATGAATTTGGTTTAGGAGTTTTTCAGCTGCATACCAGCTATCAAATAAAACTGCAGAGGGTTTTAGTCTCCATTTATCCCTTGCTTCTTTGAGTAGTTCCTGGGCTAGGACGATTTTAGTTTTGCCATCTAAAGATTTTTGGTAGTATCTCCAGCTTAAAGGAATCGTAACCATTCCGTTGGTCCATGCAAGAGTAACAACTTGATAGCCAAAAACACAGCGGTTGAGACAAGAGGAATAGATATATCGAGCCTGACTAAATTTCTTACCATAGATCTTAGGAATGACTGTATCATCAAGGATCAGACAACCGCCATGTAATAGGCCAAACCAACGATAAGCTAAGGGGAATATTAATCCTTTCAAGTCAAAAGAGTTAACCAGGAATCGAGTAATAACATCGTGTGAGTAGCCAAATTCTCTTTGGAGGAAAGTGGCAGTGACATTGTGGCCTTGTAATAAACCACGTAGGTATGCAAAGATTGGGGCAGGCATGGTTTTTCTCCTTTCAAAGAAATACTATGCCTACATTTCTTTTAGCTTGTCAAATCAATTATTCTGCTGTTAAGGTGCGTAAGTCCTGTTGTTATATAGATTTCCAATAAGCAAAATTCTTTCTCTGAT
>PCVT01000149.1 GCA_002787075.1 Parcubacteria group bacterium CG11_big_fil_rev_8_21_14_0_20_41_14 | reverse complement strand
GCTCGCTTGCTCCTTATCCAGTTCAGCGAGCATGAATTCTTTCCACTCGGACGGCAAAGAAACTTTTTTGATAATGTCATTCGCTTGTTCGGCGAGGAATTCTTCGCGGATATATTTTTGTGTGCAAACACCTTTCTTTTTGGTGCAACGATAATAGGTATGACCTTTCTGCACTTCGCTTGTGATACCACATCCACATTCTTCGCACAAAAATATTCCGCGAAAAACATGTTTGTTAATTCCTCGCTTCATAGGGTGAGCGTTCCTCGCCGACACTTCCGCGCACTTATCAAAAAGTTTCTTTGAAATCGCTGGCTCGTGCTTTCCTTGGTAAAGTTCTTTGTTAAATAAAAACATTCCGTAGTAGAAAGGATTTTTCAATATCATTTGCGTGTTTGAAACAGTAAGAACTTTACCATTTTTAGACAGCAAGCCTTTTTGGGCGAGCAAATTCCTTGTATCTTTCAGAGAATAATTTCCAGTAGCGTAGACTTCGAACATTTTCCTGACGAGGCGAAATCTTTCCACATCGGGAATAATTTTCTTGTTTAACTTGTCATTTACATATCCAGTCGGAGCTTGTCCGCTCTGTTCGCCTCGTCTTACTTTCTGTCGAAGTCCGCGCTTCACATTCTCTGAAAGATTATCTACATAGTATTTGCTCTGCCCAAAAGCAATATTTAACATAAACTTACCTTGTGGCGTAGCGTCGAACCAAAACGTCGGGAATTTTAGCTCTTTAATTTTACCGAGGTCGCATAGATAGATTATCTTTCCACCGTCAATGCTATTTCTCGCCAATCTATCGGGGTGCCAAGCTAAAATTCCTGACGCTTTGCCTTTTTCTATGAGCGAGAGCATATTGTTGAAAATAGGTCTGCCTGGCTCTTTGGCGGTCTGTGATTCAACAAAAGTTTCAACAATCTCTAACTGCTCTCGCTCGGCAAATTCTTTCAACTCGTCAATCTGCGATTCAATACTCAAAATCTGACGATCTGGCTCGTCGGTAGATTTTCTAGCATATAGAAAGAATTTGTTCATAGAAAAAGGTTTATGTTAAATATTG
>PCVT01000120.1 GCA_002787075.1 Parcubacteria group bacterium CG11_big_fil_rev_8_21_14_0_20_41_14 | reverse complement strand
GCAGAATCAATAATTCATTGCATATGAAAACACAAAATGATCCCAACCAACCCGTCACCAAGCGCGAATTTCAAGAACACACCAAGGAATTCCAAGAACACACCAAGGAATTTCACGAATTCGTAGAATTCACAGCCAAAACAGTGGCCACCAAAGACGATCTAAAAAAATTTGCCACAAAAGACGATCTAAAAAAATTTGCCACAAAAGAAGAACTTGACTCATTCCGAAAAGCGGCATTCAAGCACTTCGCTACAAAGGAAGACATGCGCCGCATTGTGGAAAAGTCAGAGGAACGGATTATCAAAAACAACAGCCAAGTGCTGGCAAGCAATGACAAAATGTCCAAAAAACTTGATATCATTCTTGACGAACTGCCGGCAAAAGCGGCCCAAGACCGAGAGCAGAACGACCGGCTTGATGTGATTGAAACTCATCTGGGCTTTCATCCAGTCGCGGCATAATTCAATCCATCTAAAATAACTTTCCTGTTTTTACCTCTGTCTCGGCTTGAGCCCATGACTGCAGAAATCGGTTCAAAAATTCCTGCGGGCTTTTTTGGTCCTCCAAAAATTCGGAAAGCACGCTCCCGACCGAAATCAGAATATGGTACTCTTCCAAGCCACGCTGTTTTGCTTTTAGCCATGCTGGATGCTTCGTGTTCACAGTGAGCGTGTCATCAATAATCCGGCCTAAAAGCATTTCAGGCGAATCAGAAATATCAGACAAGGCGATTTTCATGCCCGAAGTTTTAGCCCGCACTTCGCGCTTTTTTGTCTGATCCGCAATACCAGGGGGCAGGGTTTCTTTTCCTTTTATTTCATTGGGCATTCCTGATTGATCTTTCTGATTTGAATCCTTGACGCCTGTTTCGCGCTGAATCCCAATTTCAGAATCGCCTTTCAGGCCATCTTTGCGGCCAAGCGCTGGCTTCCGTCCCGCGCCAATAAGGCCTTCCAGCTCAGGAAAGTCGGCCAAAAGATTGTTAAGCACGCCACTAATGGCTTGGCTTAACGGCCTGATGAGCTTTTCCGGCGCAATTTCGGGTGCCTCCTGATTTTCCCCAAGCCGCTTCAAAATCGGCATCACTGCCTCTTGCACTGCTTTGCGAAATTTGTAGTATTTCTTTAAAGAAGCTGAATCGCTCAAAAAATCATTCTTGTTAGTAGTAAGAATTTCGGATAATGCCGGAATTTCAACGACCCCAGAAAGCGCTTTTGCGTTCTTGGGCATAATGCCAAGCCATTCCCATCCGCCTTTGATTATTTTTCCGAAGGTGGAAATATAGAGCCCAGCTGGCAGAGAAGTGGCAATTATTTTCTTGCCCAAAAAATTTTCTAGCCAATTGCCCTGAATGTCGGTTTTGGCCAAAAATCCGATCCCAGCCGGGCGCCGAGTTTTTCCAATACCCACTTTGAACCAATGCTGAAGCGCGCCTTTGTCCTCCTCTGGCAAATGAATCTGCTCTTCATTGATAAAAAAATTAATCTGCTTTTTGTAGAAATAACGCAAAAGATCCGCATGCATCTGAAAATTCAACAAAGGATAAAAATGCCGGATTATGGTTTGACGGA
>PCVT01000133.1 GCA_002787075.1 Parcubacteria group bacterium CG11_big_fil_rev_8_21_14_0_20_41_14 | reverse complement strand
GCAAACCCAGCTCGCATCACCGACTTCTCAAACGGCAAGCCACTAACGCCCAAGAAACTGCACGATCTCTGGCAGAACCAGCCGGAAATATTCTACGAATATCTGGCCGGAGACTACCAAGTCGCTGAACTTGGAGTCGCGTATACAAGCTGGCTCGCGGCTGAAGCAGAAAAGGTCGCGCTCTCCAATTCCATGGACCAGACACTTCGCCGTGAAATGGAATGGTTCCGATTCCTCAAGCCGGACAAAGACGAATGGGTTGCTAAGCGATTAGAATACGCGGTACTGCGATTTCGGTCAATTTCCCGCAAAGGCGGCATTAAACTGCCTAAAGAGTTGATTGATCAATACCGCGCAACTCTCAATAGCGAGCTGGAAAAGCTGTACACCATGTGTATGGAGGGCGATACCAAATCCATTGAGCGTGTGCAAAAACGGCTCAAGGAAATGGATATGGCGAGCGTTGAGGAGCAGTTGGCCGAACACGAACGCAGAGTAGAAAAACTGCTCAAGCCCCTGGCGCACAACGAGTTCTTTACAGGGCTCAAGGGAATCGGCCCAAAAAGCAGAAGCGGCGTGCTCTTCTACATCGGCAATCCGCTCCAATTCCCCTCGTTCATGCACCTGGGAAGCTACAATGGCATGCGCATTGTGGAAGGCCAGGGCATCCGCAGGAGCAGTCCTGAAAACATAGAGGATCTGCGATACAACCACAAAAGCCACGGGGTATTGTGCTTTGACTTCGGCGACAAAGCGCACTATCATGAAGGATTTTTCCAAGAATTGTATCAGGCCTACAAGTGCCATCAGTTTCTGGTGTACTGGCCTTTGGTAGTCCTAACCAAGCAGATATTTGAGGTCTGGGATAAAGACGATGTCGCAGAGGGAATGGTAAGCGATTGGGTGCGCCGGCTCAAAAACATGGGGCATGATCTGCCCATGATCCAAAAAAGCATGAAAATCCGCAACTGGCTTGACAGGATTGAGCGCGAGCCGTCTTGGAAAGAGCTCAAAAAACTCTTTGCCCGCGAGAAAGGAGGTGGCAACCTGCAGATGACGCTTGACCGGATGGATATGCAGGCCAAGCGCCACAAC
>PCVT01000027.1 GCA_002787075.1 Parcubacteria group bacterium CG11_big_fil_rev_8_21_14_0_20_41_14 | reverse complement strand
TTGCGAAAAAATCTCGTCCTCGCGTGCAAAAAGTGCCAAATCATTTTCCCTTTGCACAATTCGCTCGGTGTGGTGAGTGCGGAAGTATGATTACGGCTCAATATGCCACCAATCGTTTTGGTACTAAATATACCTACTATCGCTGTACCAAGAAGCGCGGTACATGCTCGCAAAGCTATATTCAAGAAAAAGATTTGGTGAGCCAGATACTTATACGGCTTCAAACAATTTCACTTTGCGATGCGTACACCGATTGGATGTTGGAACAAGTGGCAGAGTGGGAGCGCGAGAAAATATCAGCGTCGCAAAGTGAAGTTCAAAATCTTACTAACAAAATCAAAGCGAGCGAGGCGCGCTTGGAAAATCTCGTCTCGGCGTATTTGGATGGCGATATACCAAAAGAGATTTATTTGAAAAAGAAAGACGAGGCTATGCGCGCCACCGCCGTTTTGAAAGCAAAAATGAAAGATTTTGAACGCGGAGGAAACAATTGGGTCGAACCCTTGCGGGAGTGGGTTTTGGATACGAAACAAGCCACTTTTTTGTCCTCATCCGCGGATTTGAAAGAAATCCGCTCCTTCGTCCAAAAAATCGGAACGAACCATACGGTTCGTGACAAAACCGCGCACTTTTCCGTTCCTGTCCCGTCCCAATTCGTCGCGAAGCGACGCCGTTTTCTCCCCAGCGCGGCGGCTTTGCCGCCGTGCCATTCTGGGTTTTCAGAACGAGAAGTTCAGTTTTGTGGTCATTATACCAAAAAGTTCGGACTCATTTCCAGCAGAACCCCGACTGATGTGCCACGCGCGAAGCGCGTGGTGGCTCTGACCTAAATCGTACGCTCGGACAATCGCCCCGCCACCGCCTCGCGGACTCGGCGGAAACCCCGAAAGAAAAAACACTCCTTGCATTTCTGATTTGGCGGGGGTGAAATTTCTTTTGAAAAAGGAAAGGGTGTTTTTCTTTCGGGGTTCTGCCCGTAAAGATATTCGGGCAGGTGGCGGGGCGAAATGCTGACGAGGCAAAGCAAAACTATTTTTGCGGGAGGAAAAGGATTTGCTTTGCCTCGGCTCTTTCTGTGCGGGGCTTTTGTATCCGCCGCGCAGGAGGGTGCGGGAGGAATGCGCGGCGCGGAAATATGGAC
>PCVT01000185.1 GCA_002787075.1 Parcubacteria group bacterium CG11_big_fil_rev_8_21_14_0_20_41_14 | reverse complement strand
CGTTCAAGTGGTGAATGTATTGTCCTTTTTCCATTCGTCAATTATATTATTAGAACTTAATTTTGCGGTGAATAGTATTTAAGAAGCGCATTAATACCTGCGAGATTCCTATCCCACTCAATGGTTTCGTGTGTGCTTAGCTCCACGGTAATAGCGGGAATATTTATTGAAGCGAGCCATCCCTCTGCGTCACCAGAGATTTCATACGCGTCAAAAGATTTCACAGCACTATATCCTGAAGCGCGAGAGTAAGCGTTCATAATATCAAGAGTCCTTGAGAGGATTCCATTTTTACACTCTGATGCATACACAGCGTTTGCCTGGCTATGCCAAAAGATTACCGAGGCGGGGGAGTATGTTTGTACAAAGTCGCGAATAGCCCGAGCCTCTGGCTCGGAGAACGCTCTCGTACCCGCACTTACAATTTGACCTTTCCAAGTACTCTTCGGCTTCCATTTGCAGTCAAAGTTGCGATTGAGGTCAACATTGTGCTCATTAAATCTTCCTGTACCCTCAACGTGGGTAGCGATAGGAACGTCAGCAATTGAAAAACGGCCTTCTTTTTCAATTATACGGTATATCCCGTCAGGATTTGCAGATGGAATAACCGAAACAGTTATATTTTTTGGTATCGCTCCAGGATATGTTTTCAGATAATCCATGAATTGGTACGCCAAGAGAACACTGTTCCATTCATAGCCACCATGAATACCGCCAACAAACATTAGGTGAGTTGGTCCGTCTCCATATATATAGGCATCAATACTTCGTCCTTGCACAGATTTGCCAATGATTCTGTGCTCTACAACAGTCGCTGTATCAACATGTGCTACTGGTATAACTAAAATCTCCTTTTTAGATAGACTAGTAAGCGTAAATGCAATAACACCAAACAGAGCAATAGTTCCAATAACTATTTGAATTTTCCTTGAAACATGAAACTTCATTATTTAGCGTAGTACTTTAGAAGCGCCTTAATACCTGCGATATTTTTAGTAAATTCTGTATCCTGGTGTGTAGTGAGGAGAACGCTAATTGCGGGGATGTTGTTCTTTGCAAGCCAGTTTACCATGTCGCCAGTTATCTTGTAGAAATCAAAACTTTCGTATGCGGGATAACCAGATGCTTTAGCATAGGTGCTTGTAAGTGTCTTTGTTTCA
>PCVT01000189.1 GCA_002787075.1 Parcubacteria group bacterium CG11_big_fil_rev_8_21_14_0_20_41_14 | reverse complement strand
CTGCCTTTTTTTGCTTTTAGCTTTAAATAAAATGCCCTTAAGTAAGGGTTATACCTTATAGCTATAAGGGCGCATTGGACTAAAGCTGTCCGGGCGATTTTATTGCCCATTTTGGTTATGTGTCCGTAATTGCTGGTTTCGTTGGACACATATACCCGGGGTACTATGCCCAGATACGCCGCCAGTTTATTGTCGCCGTCAAAATCATTGACATCGCCTATGGTGTTTAAAAGAATCGTAGCCGAAATATCGCCAATGCCGGTCAGAGAAGTTAAATTTTGATGCCCTTTGAGTTTTTGCCCCCTGTCTGTCATTTCTTTGTCTATTTCCACGATCGCCTTGTTGAGATTGCGTAACTCCGTAATTATTATCCGCAATTCAAATAACGAAGCCGGATCAAGATCGCTGGATAGTACTTTCTCAAGATTCTTCTCAGAAGCGAAAATCTCTCTTTTGGTTACAATACCATTGGCGTTAAGTATATTGTGTATCTTGTTTTTCAAGGTAGTACGTAACTTCACGAATTTATCCCGCGTGCCTATCAAACTGGTTAATTGCGCTTCTTCTTTGCTTCTCATTCTGACCTCTGGGATTAGACCTTTGCTTAAATACTTCGCGATTATTTCAGCGTCTTTCTCGTCGGTCTTTTTTACCGATTGAGAGATAATCTTAAACTGCGTGGGATTTATTATCCTCACCGCTTTTATCAGCCCTTTTATCTCTCTGACAAAATAACCCGTGTTTCCGGTGGACTCCACTGCCACTTCGTCGCTTTGACACAGAGTTTGCTTAAAATCTTCTATCCCGCTCTTATTCACTTTGAAGTTCTTAAGCTCGTTGTTTTTCGCGCTTAAGTAGCAGACGGTGAAAGTGTTCTTGTGCAAATCTACCCCAATGTACCTCCTCATAAATCCTACCCCCTTTTACTTATCAGTCTTAAGAGTAGAATTTGAGTCGGTGAACACCATCCTCCTATCCAGGGTCATTTAAGCCCTATGGTGACTGTTCGGTTATAGGTATGATTAATCTCCTTCTCGAGATCAATTAAGCCTCATGGAAAATATGCAACCTATAACCTATCTACTCTGAGACTATCGTTTTATTTTACTGATAATCCAGAGTTTTTCACCAACTGTCATTGA
>PCVT01000005.1:781-1191 GCA_002787075.1 Parcubacteria group bacterium CG11_big_fil_rev_8_21_14_0_20_41_14 | reverse complement strand
ACAGTGGAAATGAATAGATGCGAACTTTTCAACAATAATGTAAAGTAGACTTGACATTTTTTCTATTCCCTGTACCATGCATATATTGTGGTAACAGAAAAAATTGATACATCCAACGTGCAAAAACTTCGTAAACTAAAAAACCTAACCCAAGAAGAATTAGGTCAAAACATAGGCGTGACACGCCAAACAATAATTGCTATCGAAAAGGGCAACTATATGCCAAGCGTACTTTTGGCTATTAAGATTTCACACTTTTTCAAAAAACCTGTTGATTACCTATTTAAATATATTACACATGCACACCAATAAAACAGAGATATTTTTGGCAGGCACCGTACTCGCGTTACTTTTTTTACTCACCGATCCATTCATGCTTTTTATGCCAAACGCGCTTCACATGATTATAC
>PCVT01000005.1:0-699 GCA_002787075.1 Parcubacteria group bacterium CG11_big_fil_rev_8_21_14_0_20_41_14 | reverse complement strand
GATGGTACTACTTGTGATGATGGTTTATCCTGTACTGAAAATGATCAATGTATTTCAGGAAGTTGTGGTGGTTCTACTATAGACTGTTCTAGTAATAATATTTTAGGAGTATCAACATGTACTAATACTCCAGATGGAAATCCATTAACTTGGGATTTCAGGACTGCACTCACTTCAACTTGCCAAGAACCTTCAGGTGTTTGTACAACTGGAGATTCAACTATAACTAGTACTTGTGATGCTGTAACTTGTAGTGCTGAATGTGAATTAAATAGTGATTGTCTCCCAACAAATTGTGATGTTCAAGATGGATGTGTTGGTAATGACTATTATGACTATACAAATGTAGATAATAATTGTTTAAGTGGATGTACTTGTGAGACTAACTCCTGTGGTGCTCCAACTATAACTGCAAATTCTCCATTATGTGTTGCTTGTACTGTTCATGATGATTGTAATGATTTAGATAGTGATTTCTGTTTTGGTACCGAAGTAAGACATACAGAAGGAGTATGCAATGCTGCCTTTGAGTGTGAAGCACAGACAAATACTGTAGAAGATTGTAGTGCCCAAGATAATAGTTATTGTTCAGGAACTAATGTGGTGAGAGACATTTATACATGTAATTTAGCTATTTGTGAATTATCCCAAACTATGACTGAACAAACTTGTAATGATGGATTATTCTGTAATGGAGAT
>PCVT01000162.1 GCA_002787075.1 Parcubacteria group bacterium CG11_big_fil_rev_8_21_14_0_20_41_14 | reverse complement strand
GTGCGGGGAGAAGCGAGCGGCCTTGTCGCTCTTTATCCCAGCGGCAGGGTCGCTTTTTGAAGATCATCGGATCACCAGCGACAAGTCCGCTGGGATGGGGAGCGAACCTGCCGCGGGGATGGGGAGCGAACCTGCCACGGGGATGGGGAGCGATACCCAACCGCTTTCAAGGGGGGAATTTTCAATTACTCCCCCTGCTTCGCGCGCCATTTCTCCAAATCCTCAACCCGCGCTTTCAGCTCGTCAATCTGCTTTTGGATGTCAATGATCTTTGTGTCAAACACGCGCACAATGGAGGAATCATCATATTGGTAGAACTGCTGGATAAATACCATTACTTGATGAGGATCTTGGCCATCTGTGAGAGGCGCGACTGGCAGGCCGTTGTAGGATTGTAGAGCAATGCCGATTACTTGACCGGATCCGATTAATTTCATTGCCGCGCCTGGGATGGTTTTGGATGGGGTGAGGTAGTCGCCACGGACGATTGCGCCGTTTTCTAGGGATATTTTGACTGGCACGCGACCGGAAAGCGCGACTGGGACCTCGCTAGCGCAGGAAGAACCACCCCCTGCCCCCTTCCCTCGGGATACTCGGGACAGGCTCTTAGTAAAGGATGGGGAATCGCAAGCTCCATAGTCGCCTAAAGTGAGGCCCGGGTTGGTTGAGACGATTCCGAGGACTTTTGATGAATCATCTGCTCGTTCCACGAGTAAATCACTGTTTATGTCCAACATAACAATCTCCCCAGCCCCAAGCGTCGCGTCTGTAGTAGGGTAATTTTCCGCCACATCCGTATAGGCCGCATGCGCCGCGTTATAGTAAATATCCCCGGCTGTGGCGGATAATCCGTCGCACACGCCGGTTCCGTCATCCACGCATAAAGAGCCGCCTGATTCTCCTGATACGGTCAAGGCATGGGAGGAATTGTCGGTCCCGATGCCGACGTTGCCACTCGGCGACACCACGATCCGCGCCTGATCTTGCGATGAAGATATGCGCAATGAGCCGTTTTCGCTGATTGAAAAATCAAAATAATTTTCAATTAAGGATCCGCCAAGCCGAAGAGCGCCTTTAACTGCCAAATCATTATCAATGAGCAGATTGTTTTTAACTAACAAGGATTGCGCTTCAATGGGCCCGGAAGAAGGAATCACCAGCGCAGGTGTGGAGGTTGCGCTGACAAAGAAAGAAATAGTGCTTGAAGCGGTTATGCTGAGCGATGAAACGCTTGAAATGAGCCGGGTCTGAATTTTGTCAATCACGGCTATTTTCACGCGTGTGTGTTCCAATTTTTCGCGCAAAGAGAATGCCCTGCTTTCCATCCACACGAAATCATCTCCGGTCTTGGCTTTTGCCGCGATAGCGACCACATCCGAAGCAAAGCTGGCGCCAATCGCTTGATCTGCCGAATATGGCACCCCGAAATTATCAGCGCGGCCGGCTGAATTAGTCCATTGGTCGAAAATTATTCCTGTTTCTGAAATTTCATACACGCCGGGTGCCTGGCCTTCTTTCTGGCTTGAAACAAGCAAAGAATTTATTCCAGCCAAAGATATGCTGGTTATGCTTGTTGCTTCTGGGGAAGGAGTATACTCATCCGCACTTTCAAACACGAAAAATTCCTTGGTCTGGCTTGACTGCTCCATATAGCTGAAACTATGATCGCTCAAATCAATTATGGTAATTCCTTTAGTATGTCCAACATACATTGTGCTGTTTCTCAGGGCCATGCTGTTTATAACATCGCCATTTTTCACGATAGGATCGTACGCATATTCCATTCCTGCTATTTTTGTTCCTGATTCGGAATATTCAACATCAGCTTCGTCTGAGCCGAGCTTGTTGAACGCGGCGCTGAAGAATGTGCGCACGCTGTTTTCGCGCGCGATATACAAATCTCCGCCTTCGGACAATTGCGCGCTTATGGCCCTGCCTGCTTGGCTGTCAAACAAAGAGGATGAATAATCAGCCAGGGAAACAATCATGGCGCCGTTCTCAAGCTCGAGCAAAGCATAGAGATTGCCACGCGCGGTGGCGAAAGAAACCGTTCCTAGCCCGAGCGCGATTCTGGTTATGGGCACAAATTCGGCCGTATCCCGCGCCAAATCAATAAATCCTATTCCGTGTTCCCCCACAATCCCCAGTATGTGGTCTTTGGCTGATACTGACGATATGGTGCCGATTGAAGCAAGCAAAGAATCGTAATCATCCCCGCTTATGCGCTTTATTTCGCTCTTATCAAATCCATCATAGATAAGCACTGAATCCGCGGTTGCCGCGATTATGGCTTTTTGAGAGAATTCAGATATCGCGTTTCTCCATTCTCCGGCGTCTGAATCAGAAGCCACGTCATACACAAACACTTGCACAACGCCATTCAAGGCCATCATCTTTTTGTCCGCTCCCATAATAATGTCCTCGCGCGAAAACTGATTTCCGGTTTTTTCATCAATCGCGAACACCGGGTCTTTCTGCTTGTCTTTCACTGCTACTTTGCCAGAGAAAATTTCTTCGTCAATAATTGAAACCCGCGGCATTTGCTTCTGGCTCGCGCCGGATATGCTTGAGATAATGTCGCGCAAAGAATAATCAGTTGATGACACGAACAATCCATTATTTGAGGCAAGCGCGAACAGGTCGCTCTGCGGCGATCCAGTATCCGCGCTTTCAAAGGAGGATTGCCCCAAGCTCATTCCGGCAAGAACCAAAGATCCGGGTACAAGAATTTCGCTTCCTTGATCATCTTGCAAAGAGGATATCTTATCTAATTCCTGCATACTGTTCTGGGCGATAACCGCGATAGAGCTATCCGAAAGCGCGTACATAACTCCCGCGTTCTCGTCAACCGCCAAAGCGCGCGCGTCTCCGTCTGAAGAATCATACTCGCGAATTACTGACTGGTCCTGCGCTTTCTGATTTTCTGAAATCGCGAAAATTTTGCTTCCGGATGCCAGGTATACGGTGTTGCCGATTATTTCTTTGGTAGAAGACGCGACAGATGTCCGTTCTGACACATGCATGCCTGCTATGCCGTTCTCAAGCGCCAATGCCGGGGTTGATGAGGCATGATACTGCGCGCTTATGGAAAGTTCTGATTCAAAGTTCTGGGCTTTGTATATTGCGGATAACCCTTGGTTTGACGCGAAATACAGGTCTCCGCTTGAAGTAATCCGCACTTCTTGGGCTTCATCAGAATCGTAATGGCTTGTTTTCAAGGTATCCAAATTTATCAAATCAATGCCTCTGTTTCCGGCTATTGCCAGATATTTATTTCCAAAAATAAAGGCAAGCCCTAGGGAGCGGATTTCATCAGACATGATGAGTGGCTCTGCAACCGCGCTGTTTTCAGTCCAGATGGCCTCAAAAAGGTTCCTCTGGGCCACCGGGCCGCTGTAATCAAACAAAGATTCGCTCGCGCTGTTCGCGCTGGCCGCAAAAAAGCGGATTGCGTCTTGGATAAAGTCAATTTCAGTAATGCCACTTTCTTGCGCGACATATATTGCGCCGCTAAAGGCGCGCGCTTTGGTAATGGCCCCGCCTTTGGCGAATAATGGCGCGGAGAATTTCATCCAAAGGGATCCGTCTTTTCCGTCAAACACATATACTGTATCAGCGGTCGCGGCTATGATTGCCTGGGCAGGGAACGCGCGGGTCGCGCACCTGTCGTTTTCTTCAAGAGAACAGGTTTGGGCTGTGGCGTCAATCTGCTCGTTATACCAGGATCCTGCTTTTGCGACCCCATTGCCGGTCCAGGCGCCTGAATCCGGATCTTCTTTCGCGTTATACGCGAAAATATCAACCAGGCCCGGCAGTTCTTTAAAAACAGAATATCCGGCAAGCACCAGGTCCTCTCTCACGGTTATGGTTCCGTCTTTGCCTACTTTGAAGGTCGGCTTTTGGGTTGACTCTCCCAATACGCTGGTTCCATACACGGTTAATGATTCGCCAACTGATAAATCTTGTTTCGCGGTTAAATTGGTTTTTATTATTTCTTCTGCTCCGATTGCCAATATGGCTTCTTTTACTGAGAGTTCTTCTGTGTTGTTCCCGATTATAAAATCATTAAACGCGGTGACGGTGCCGTCCGGCTCAACTCTGAACGCCATTTGAGTGGTGGTCGCTAATTCAGGGGTCGATGACGCGATTGTTGAATCCAGAAGCACCGCGATCCCACTTGAGGATTCCAAGGTTCCGGCAATGGTCAAGTTAGTGTTAATTCTGACTTTTCCTTCTTGTTCTTTTATAAATGATAATTTATTATTGTTTATTAAATTGGTAAGTTCAGCCACTTTTTGCTCTAATGACAAGCCAAACGCCACTTCCAAAGCATCAACTTCTTCAGTGATTTTATCTTCCACAATCGGATCAAAATTATAAGCGCTTACCGCGTTCGCCACTAAAATGGCGACTTCATCTTCTATTTCCATTGCCGCGATTCTTTCAACAACTTTGCTTTCCACTTCTGCCACGGTTAAGGATTTGTTTCTGCGCGAAACCAGCACATTGATTCTGCCGGTTCCATCTGGCAAGCTTTCCAAAGCCACGCCCACGGTCGGGTCTCCTGCATCCGCGCGCATGGCATATCCGGGCAAAGTCGGTGATGAGGTAAGGCTGTCGCCGGGCCGAATGGGCCCGTTTTCATCGCTTGCTTTGGTAGGCAATTGCCCGAGCATTCCGATTATTTTGTAATTTGGATTATTTCTGGTTTCATTGGTGGCGTTTCCGGTAAATGCCGGGGCTGTTGATACTATTCCCATAAGGTTTCCATCTGCTCCATTAAGGCATCGCTTTACCGCGTTGGGAATTGTTACATCAACGCATACCAATTCTCCGGGTTCTAAATCTTGGTCATTTGAATAAAAATACTCAGCATAGTCAGCTGTTTGCGAATAAGCGCCAACCGCATACACGCTTCCATCTGTGAGCGCTCCGCCGCATGCGTCATCATCATCCACGCAAAGAGCGCCTTTGGCTATCATCACATCTTTTGGATCCGCGAATGAACCAACATGCAAGCCATATCCAGGAGTTGAAGTTGCTATTCCAACATTGCCGGTGATATAGGTGTTGTGCGCGAATATAGATCCATACCAGCAATCTTTTTGAATTTTTCCGGATATATGGTCTGCTTCTTCTTCTTCAGATAATTGATTTCCACTCTTTTTATCAATTAAATGTCCTGCAACGAAATTGTGCGTGCCTTCAACCTCAATGTCCCATACCTGCTCTTCACCACATTCGCGGATTTCCTCTATTTCATCCCACATTACATCGCTTCCCGCTTCCGAAATTGCCTCTGTCTTTGACAGCATGTCATTCTTTGACTTTGCTCCTCTGTCCCCTGTCCCATCTGCTTCTAAAACAGAATCATCAGCCAAGCCAACCGCATGGTCAGCAAAACACTCGGCTTTTGGAACCGCGATTTGCATGCCAGCTTGAAGTTGAGAGACCTTAAGCCAATCTCTTGACATCCCGCTGCCGATGTTGCCATTGCTTTGCAGCATGTCTCCCGGGACATTTGTCCCTTTCTGGCCAGTCGCTTCTAAATTGTTATTGATTGATGATTTCATATTTACTGCCTTTGTCTTGAATGGGACAAAGGGACTTGCTTTCAATTAAGAGGCAATGTCGGAAGCGGGGCGGTCGAAGATGTATTTCTTCCACACTCTTTGAAGGTTTAGAACCTTCCTTCTTATGTAAAAATATTTTTGTATTAGTTCGTCAAATTTTTCCCACTCTGCCCCGGGCTTGACTATGTCCCGGGTTTGCTCTATGTACACGACTGCTTTGTTGCACTGGAGCATTGTCTGGTCTAGAATGTCCAGACACTTGGTTGATTCTCCGAATCGCGTTGAGTGGGATTCCGCGATTAGGTGTGGTATCTTCATTGCGCAAATTGTTAAGCATTCTATGATTTTCGCGTCAACTCCATCCTTGTCTTCTATTTCGCATTTCTTTACTATCTCGTTTGCCGCGAATACGCTTGCTTCCAGCGATTTCTGATATACTTCCAGATCTTGGAATGTTTTTACTGCCTTTTTCG
>PCVT01000219.1 GCA_002787075.1 Parcubacteria group bacterium CG11_big_fil_rev_8_21_14_0_20_41_14 | reverse complement strand
CAAAACTTACGCGATCACATGGATGACTTGGAATTGATTTTTACCATGCTAGGAGAACGGTCGACGACCGAAATTCACCGGGTGGAAGATTCCCGGGGAGTGCCAAAACTTAAACAAGATGCCAAGGCTGGCGGTAACATTGCCGGCGGCGCTCGGAAACAGTTGGAAAAGAAACTGCGTCGCTCGCTCGTCTCCAAAAAGAATTTTCTGCCTAAACTATGACTTGGTGGGAATATTTTGTCGTCGGCAGCCTTGCCGGTCTACATCACGCTTCGATTAGAGGATACAAAGATAGTTTGTGGGAACCGTTTGAATGGCTAAAATTCTGGCGCAGTATTTTATTTGGAATAATCGGAGGAGGGGTTGCTTATTGGCTTAATATTAAGATTAACGTTCAATTTAATTTACTTAGTTTAAGTTTATTCTGTCTTGGATCTGCAGTTATGATTGTTGAGAGTTATAAGTGGTTTTTTCGGCTCGACAACCAAGAGAAATATGTGATACCGACTTATTTTACTTGGTTTGGGAAAATAATCGAAAAGCGCTCACAAAGGGTATTTATAGGAATAATATTTTCCGGCCTAATCTTATTATTGCTTTGGTGTTTTGAGAAAAATATTTACTTAAACAGTTTAACTAATTTATATCGAGGATTATTGGTAGGTTTAATCGGTGGGATTGCGGCTAGTGGCGGTGGTAGTTTCAAAGACGCGCCCTTCGAAGGTTTTTTTATCAAAAAATTCTGGCGCAGCTGGTGGGTGGATATACTTGGAGGTGTAATTATGGCTCCATTGATGCCAAATAATATGGTTTTACTATTAATGGTGTGGGGGTGGGATAGATTATGGATTGAATTATATAAATGTCTGTTGTTAAGAAATGAAGCACCGGGGAAATTTAAAATTAAAGGAATAGTTTACAAAGATTGGCAGATCAGAAGAAATTGGTTATTAATCCCCTATGGGTTAAGTTGGTTGGTACCAATAGCTGGTAGTTTGTTAAAATAGAGGAATGATATGGTTAGTGTTATTGGTATTTGGGTTTACTAGGTTTTTTAATTTGGATTTAATTCCGATTTTTGCCGACGAAGCGATTTATATCCGTTGGGCCCAGTTGATGGCCTATGACTGGCACCATTTATTTGTGCCGTTGACCGACGGGAAAACGCCTTTATTTATGTGGTTGCTGGTACCACTT
>PCVT01000090.1 GCA_002787075.1 Parcubacteria group bacterium CG11_big_fil_rev_8_21_14_0_20_41_14 | reverse complement strand
GACTTCAGATAAATGGGTGTCTGGGGCTAAAAGAACCAGGCGGCGGGAGGTGACAACTTATTATTGGTTATCTTACTAAGGGGGGTGAATATATGAGTCATATGAGCGGATTAAACACCAATACAACCGTGGTGGGGGTTGATGTCCACAAATACTCCCATACGGCCGTCGCCATTGATTGTTTCGGCCAAAAGCGGGAAGAACACGAATTCAGCAACGACTATCTGGCAGAATTTGTGGTTTGGCTGGATAGTTTAGGGCCCAGGGAGAATTTATTGGTGGCCCTTGAAGACGTAAACGGGTACGGCGTCCACCTCGTTAAACGCTTGGCAAATGAAAATATCCTTATGCGCTACGTGCCGGGAATCCTCACCGAACGCCGCCGTAAGCAAAGTATTCACCGGGAGAAAAGCGATCCGGCAGATGCCATGCGGGTAGCCAAAGTCATCCTCACCAATTATGAAGAGACACTACCCGCCAAAGAAAGTATAGCAGATCCCGGCGAGCGCGGTGCCGCCGCCAATCTGGATTTTTTCCTGGCCGAGCGGCGCGGTTTGGTTGCCGATCAAACTATTCTTAAAAACCAGCTGCATGCCCTGCTCCACCAATATTTGGGAGATCATTATGCCGACAACTTTACCAAAGCCTTTAATCCTAAATCGATGGCCTATTACCAAAAAAGCCTAAAACCCAAAAATATGGTTGATCCGGAACAGCCGGCGCTGGCGATGAGTATTAAAAGGAGATTGGAACGCTTAAAGCTCCTTGTCTGCCAGATCAAAGAGATTGACGCGGCCATGCAGACAGCGGCCAAAGTTTGCCAACCGGTACAAGCGTTAAGATACAGCCTTAAAGGCTGTGGTCAGATTACCGCCTGTACTTTATTGGCCGAGGTTACCACCGTCAAACGTTTCCGGACCAAAGCGCAATTTGCCAGGTACGCCGGGATTGCGCCGATTCAGAAGTCATCCGGCTCCCACCGCCGTCTTTACACCTCTCCTTACGGCAACCGCAAAGTCAACCGGGCGCTTCACACGATAGCGCTTTACCAAATCTCCCGCACCAGCGGTTTGGGCCGGCTTTACTACGAGAAAAAACTAGCCGAGGGCAAAACAAAGCTGTGGGCGCTGCGGTGCCTTAAACGCCAGCTGGCCAATCGGGTG
>PCVT01000118.1 GCA_002787075.1 Parcubacteria group bacterium CG11_big_fil_rev_8_21_14_0_20_41_14 | reverse complement strand
CAGTTAGGGTAAAAATTCAAAGACACTAATAAAACCGGGGATCCCTGCTTCATGGCCAGTTCTTTAATTTGTGCCAGAGCAGCGGTGAAGGCTTTAAAATTACGGGCATCAGGTTGATATAAATTCCTCTGCCAAACAGTATAGTCGCCCTTTCTGCCGGCTTTTTCTAAAAACCGATTATAGCGAAAACGTACAAATGAGTAGAGCTTTGATTTTTGGTTCAACCATTTATCCACAGTCAAAAATGGCAGAATCGGTCTTTCCGGATCCTGAAGTTCGTCGCCGACCGGATTGTCTTTAATTTGCGGATCGTTTAAGACAAAACCGACAATGACTAAATCCGGATCAAATTTAACCCCTTTTTCGGCAAAAGCCTGCAATTGCTCGGCCGTATTCCAACCCATATGGCCCATGCTGATTACCTCCACCGGCAACCGGCCTAACTGGCTTAATCTTTGCTCCAATACCACGGAAAATATTTTGTCATAGTCAACCATTTGACCGTAAACGATCGAGTCGCCCAAAACTAAAATCCGGTAAGTCCCTTTGGGCTTATCAAGCGAATGCTCCCGGTCGCGAAAACCCAAACTGTTAAATTCGTGGCTGGAAACGTAGTCTTGCCACTTTTTAAACTCCGGCTGGTTGCCCCCTGTTTTTTGCACAATTTGTGGCAAACGAAATACAATTTCCAAAATTAGTGCCAAAAAGAACAACGCAACAAAAGCGATCAATAAATTCACTAACCAATTATTCGGCCTCATGCTTAATAGTAATATATAATTGCCCCATGCAACAACTGCTAGTAAAATTCCTGATCTGTCCCCGGTGCAAAAAAGAATTATCTTTAAAAATCAAGAAGAGGGAAGGGAAAGAAATTAAAGAGGGAACTTTAATCTGTACCCGCTGCCACCGACACTATTCGATTGTCAATTTCATTCCCCGATTTGTCAAAGTCGATCAATACGTGGGGAATTTTTCTTTTGAGTGGCAGAGGCATCGGACAACTCAACTTGATTCATATAACCACAATCATATTTCCCGCAATACCTTTTTGGCTAAAACCGGGTTTGATCCCAAAGAATTAAAAGGTAAGCTAGTTTTAGACGTTGGCTGCGGCATGGGCCGGTTTAGCGAAATTGCCGCCGATTACGGTGCCCAGGTAATCGGTATCGATCTGTCCTACGCCGTTGAAGCCGCCCGGCAAAACTTAAAAAAGCGGCCAAACTGCCAATTCATCCAAGCGGATGTTTTTCATTTACCGTTCAAGTCAAACAGTTTTGATTTTATTTTTTCCATCGGGGTATTACATCACACCCCGGATACTAAAAAAGCCTTTTTGGCTTTACCCCGGTTGCTTAAACCTAGGGGGGAAATCGCCATCTGGGTCTACGGCGCTAACACTTTCCGACCTTATGTTCATTTCGGCCGGTTTTGGCGGATCCTAACTCCCCACCTGCCGAAAAAATTGCTCTACTATTTTTCCTTTTTTTCCGTCCCGCTTTATTTTACTTATAAAATTCCCTTCTTTGGAACTCTTCTCAATCTGCTGATTCCCTATTCAACCGACCCAAATTGGCGCTGGCGAATCTTAGACACCTTTGACTGGTATTCGCCGAAATATCAATGGATGCACACCTACCCGGAAATTATCGGCTGGTACGAACAAGCTAAGCTCAAAGTGCTAAAAGTTTTACCGTACGAAGCTTCAGTTCTAGGCCAAAAGCCATGACCCCGCTTCATATCTGCTTTATTTCTTTAAACAGCTATCCTCTATTTGTCGCCAACCACTCCGGCTATTTCGGCGGCGCCGAACTGCAGATCAGCCTGATCGCCAAAACCTTAGCCAAAGATAAACGGATTCAAGTTAGCCTAATTGTGGGTGACTACGGTCAAAAACCGCTGGAAACAATCGAAAACGTTACTTTGTACCGGGCCTTTAGGCAGAACCGAAAATTCAATCTCGAAGCGCTGTGGTTCTTTAAATTGTTAAAAGACATTAACGCCGATGTTTACGTGGAACGAACCCTCAATTTAAAGGTCGGTTTAGTCGCTTTATGGTGCCGGATATTCGGTAAAAAATTTGTCTACATGGTCGCTCACGACTGGGATGTTCAATTAAATCATGGCCATTACCTGAAAGGCTTAGCTAAATATAGTTTCGACTGGGGTTTAAAAATGGCCAATTTGATTATCTGCCAAACCCCAGCCCAAAAAGATCGGCTCCGGATAATTTTTGGCCTAAACAGCCGGGTAATCCGCTCCGTCGCAGCGGCGGCAAAAAGCCGAGTAACCAAACGCCACTGGCTGTTGTGGGTCGGCCGGGCCGATAAATGGAAACAGCCGGAATTATTTATTCGCTTAGCGGCCAAGCTACCCCAAGAAAAATTTGTCATGATTTGCCGCCCGGGAAATGATCGGCCATATTTTAAACAAATCTGCCGCATAGCGCAAAAACAAACCAATCTCCGGTTTTTCCCCGGAGTCAGCCTTAATAAAATCAATCATTATTATCAATCAGCTAAAGCTTTAGTGAATACTTCTGCCGTCGAAGGCTGGCCCAACACTTTTCTTCAGGCGGGAATAGCCAATACCCCGGTAATCTCTTTGATGGTTAACCCTGACGGGTTTATTAACCGGTACAGCTGCGGCCTTTGCGGTAATGATTTGGTTGATTCTTACCGGAGACTATCCAAAAAGATGGGAACTAATCATTATCGTTATGTCCAGAAATTCCACTCGCCCAAAAATGCTGAACGCTTAGGCCGTATACTGCTTAATCACTTCGGCCGGACGGCCGCTTGAACGGATTTGCCCATGATCCAACCAGATAACCCGGTCGCACCAGCGGCGGACATTCACCAGATCATGGCTAACAAAAATTACGGTTTTACCGCTTTGTTTCATCGATCGGAAAACACGCTTCGCCTTTTGCTGAAACTCATAATCGCCCACTGCCAACACCTCATCTAAAAGATAGGTGTCCGCTTGAGTTTGCATGGCAATGGAAAAACCCAAACGCATTTGCATACCCGAAGAAAAATTTTTAAGCTTCTGGTTGATAAACGGCTGAATCCCGGCAAAATCGACAATCGATTTAAACTTCCGGTTAATGGTTTTCCGGCTCATCCCCAAAATTACCCCATTCAAAAAAATGTTATCCCGCGCCGATAAATCCGGGTTAAAACCCACACCCAGCTCTAAAAAAGGCACCAATTGTCCTTTAACCCTAACCTCACCCTGATCGGGCTCATAAATACCGGCAATAATTTTTAACAAGGTCGACTTTCCTGAACCGTTGGCTCCAATTACGCCCAGCCATTCACCCTTAGCTACTTCCAGATTAATATCTGTCAAAGCGGATAATTTTTTATAATTTTGTCTGAATTTCAGGTTAATAAACCGCTCCCGCAGCGAATCCTGCTTTTGGGTCGGTAAAGCAAAAGTTTTGCTGATATGGTCTAATTTGACGGCAATCATCTGTTTAAAAATTTTCCGCTATTTTTTTAACCTGAACCGAAAAAAACCGCCGGCCGGCGGCTAATAAAATTAGGGTGATCCCGGCCGCATAAGCCGTCAAGTTCCAGTGATAATCGCCGCCGCTAACAATGGCGGTTCGACTTTGGTTAACAATTATGGTTAAGGGATTAAGCAAAGACAAACTTCTGATTGCCGGCGGCAAAATCGAGGCCGGATAAACAATCGGCGTGCTCCAGAATATAACTTGGAGCAGCACCTCCCAAACTGAAAGAAAATCCTTAAGCCGAGTGTAAATGATGCCGGTAAAAAAATTCAGACCCAGAATCAGGCCGGATAAAATCAGCACCTGTAAACCAAAATAACCCAAACCCACCAAAGAATCCAAAGGTTTCGTCCAAACCCAAAAAATTAAAAATACCACAAACCCGGCCAAAAAGCTGATCAAGGAATTAACTACCGAGGTATAAACCGCCACTGATTTAGGAAAGTTAACCTTCAGGATTACCGATGAGCGGTCATAAAGGCTGGTCACTCCCCGTAAAGTGCTTTCGGAAAAGTAATTGTAAAGCAATAAACCCAATAATAAATTCAGTTGATAGTTAGGATCATGATTACCAAAAAGCCAGGAAAAAACCGCCATAATAATCAGATACAGTAAAAACGGCTTTAATAAAACCCAAACAAAGCCCAGAGCAGAGTTATGATAGCGCATCACGAAATCTGTCCGCACCAATTCATAAAACAGGTCAAAATTGTTTTTTTTAAAGCCGGATTTACTCATGATGAGTATTATACTAGGATAAAGCATGTGCGGCATTGTGGGTAAACTCAATCTTAATAGTAAACCCGTGACGGCGGCAGAAATTAAATCAATGGGTCGGGCCATCGGCCACCGGGGCCCGGACGATGAAGGAATTTGGACCAAAGGCCCGGTCGGTTTGGGCAACCGGCGCCTGTCGATTATCGATTTGTCCCCTGCCGGACATCAGCCTTTATCCAATGAGGATAAAACCGTTTGGATCACCTTTAACGGCGAGATTTACAACTTTCAGGAATTGAGAACTAAATTGATTAAACAGGGTCATCGGTTCCGATCCAAGACTGATACGGAAACAATTGTCCATCTTTGGGAAGAATACGGCGTTAACTGTTTAAAATACCTGCGCGGCATGTTTGCTTTTGCCTTGTGGGATGATCGCCAAAAAATTCTGTTTCTCGCCCGGGACCGGTCCGGAAAAAAACCGCTTAAATATTACAGTGACTGTCATAGTTTAATTTTCGCTTCAGAAATAAAAGCGCTGCTTCAGGTTAAAAATATTAATTCCGAACCGGACCCAATCGCCATTGACCACTACTTCAGCCTGGAAGCCGTCCCGGCGCCGCTGACCGGCTTTAAACAAATTAAAAAACTGCCGGCCGCCTCATACTTAATTGTCAAAAATAATCGGGTTAGAATCAAAAAATATTGGCAACTAAATTTTTTACCCAAAATTAAAGCCGATGAACCCGCTCTGGCAAAAACGGTACTCGAGCAGTTAACCGAAGCCGTCAAACTCCGCCTGATTGCTGACGTTCCCATCGGCGCGTTTTTATCCGGTGGCGTCGATTCATCGGCAGTCGTGGCCTTAATGAGCCGGTTGGGCCAAAAACAGATCAATACTTTTTCGGTCGGTTTTACTGATCAAAAATACAGTGAACTCAAGTATGCCCGAATCGTGGCCAACCAATTTGTCACCAATCACCACGAAATTATTTTACAACCCAGTCATTTCCGACTCCTGCCCCAATTAGCGGCCGCCTATGAAGAACCTTACGGCGACCCGTCCGCTTTACCCACTTTCTTAGTCAGCCAACTG
>PCVT01000044.1 GCA_002787075.1 Parcubacteria group bacterium CG11_big_fil_rev_8_21_14_0_20_41_14 | reverse complement strand
TTTTACTGAGGAAACTCTTTTTGACGCGTAAAAAACATCAAAACCCATATTGATGCGCGCGACTTTCAAATTATGCCTATTTATAGATTTAACTTTACCCATATTGTATATAAAATATTATACCACAAAATCTATTATTTGACTTTAAGCTAATTTTTAATATATCCATAATTGAAACTCTGGATACGATTCATTATCGCAGAAATCCAAATAATCATCATCCTCATGCCTAAACTGCTCATCCAAATAACACACACGCAATTTAGCCCTCTCCCAAGCCCACGAATGAAGCGTTGTGCCATCAATATGTGTGGCCGCTATTCCTGTTGATGCTGTTACTGCGTGTTTTTTCTTTTTTGATTTGAGATGTTCGATAAACTCACGCAAAAGATAGGTCTTTCCACTGCCCGCAGGGCCGGTAAGAAAAACATTCTTGCCTGATTTTAGATGCTTTAAAGCTTGGGATTGTTTCATTGGAAATAACTAAAATTACTTTAATAAATCATCAAGCTCGCAAGAAAGCAAAGCAGATTTATTCAAAACAATTTGCTCTTTCTGATTCAAATTATCCGCGGTCATTCTAACGACTTTTGTGGTAATTCCAACACCAAGCATAATCCTATTTGTCTTTTTAAGATACTTCTCCACTTTTTCATAAAACAATGAAATATACTGCTTCTGTTTATGGCTCAGATTGTCTTTTATATCGCCCTCTACCAACGCAACAACTTTTTCGTTTATTTTTGTTAGCAAATCTCCCTCTCTGAAATGAATCCAATAATCGCTTAGACGACATATTATCCTGGCAATTTCTCCATTTTCAGTATTATAAATATACGAAAATGACAAAACATCTGTACTAAAATCCTGGTGTACACGAACATATGCCAATCTTGTTAGAGTGCGAACATCATATTCCTCAACCAGCCGCAAATAACTCTCCAGCCAATTTTTAAGCCAATTTTCAATATAAGTTCTATCAACAAAAAGCGGAACAAGATCCTGTTTAAGATTATCATTGCTTACCTTATTCATTTGCAATGTAAGCTTATCAAAAAGCGCGCGTAGATCAGATACATCAATGCCTTTGGCAACTAGATAATCAAAATCAGGAACTACTTTTTTATTCATATACCATAAAAGGTCGTAAATATCACGCCCCTTTTCTTCGTACGTTTTCGCGCCCACACCGCGCCTTCCTCGCAGAAAAATAGCCGCAATCTTGCTAGCCATAAGCGCGGACATATTATATGCCACAATCACAAAAGAAAACTGATCTTGGTTTATGGGCCTGCGCTCTGTCACGGTCTTTGGAGCGGAAAAATGGTTAAGATCAATTTTTACATGTACCTGCTGTGAGGCATGCCCAATGCCCAGCGCATTGCCAACATGAAACCTAAGAAGCAAACCTCGTCCATTAACAATCTTGATACTAAGAAAATCTTTGTCAGTTCCATAATTATTTGTAAAATATTTCTCAATTTCCTTTTTTAATTCATCTAAAAACTTTTCAGTAATCGCGTGAGAAACTTCAAAATCTAAATCAACAGACATTCTATTCAGGTCATGTATTATGCGAAGTGCGCTTCCGCCATACATAATCCAATTGTTGTATTCTGGATGGTAATAAATAAAATTAAGCACATAAAACTGCAGCTCTTCTTTAAGCACATTGCGGCGCGTTTCAGCGTCAACCTCTCCACTAGAAGCAAGATCATCAAGCTTTCTTTTTAAAATGGCAAGAATTTGTTCACTCATAAGATAAATATTTTTTAATTATTGTATAAAATTTAGACTGTTCATCTTTGTCCATTTCATCAAAATCTATCCGCAATTCCTTAATCAAAGGATTGATGTCTTTCATCTGAACACCGCGGAACTGATGGGTTTTAAAATATAACAAATCAAACAAGGCCTTTGCTGGAGTCGCGATAAAAAAATCAAACTTGCCAGCCGAAGAGGCAGGTTCGCCTTTAACTAACAAAAAATCAGAGAATAAATCTTTCTGCATTGACTGATACGCAAAATTACCTGCTTTTGTTTTATAACTTCTGGTAACTTTAGGAGTCACTGATGTAATAGAATATATTGCTTCTGTAGCAAGATTATAGTACTGAAGAGCAGACCAAGAGCTAATATATGATGGTTTGCGCAGTATATTGGCAAGATAAAACACATAAGAAATATCATTCCTATGTTTATCCAAAAAATCAGCAGACACATATAGTCCGTTTTTGAGCGGCAAAATCTCCTTATTCTGTAAAAAACGGCTAATATAGGTATCAACTGTTGAGTCCTTAAGATTAAAACCAAACTGCTTGTTTAGCTGTATTATCGTTTTTTTGCTAAAATAAGGCAAAATCTTTAATTGTTCTAATAGATTTTTTCTACTTTTCATATTTATGACACTATTGTATCATATCTGAAAAGCAATGTCAAATCCGAATCCTCTTCACCTTCCCCACCACAATCTTAATCTTCTCCCACTCAAAATCCTCCGGCAACTGTTCCTTGATTGGAGTTAATTTTGACAAATCTCCAGCGCGCGCCATGGCCTCAAAAACTTGTTTTTCCTCATCTTTAGTAATAAACTCATCAACAGCAAAATCACCACCCGCGATATACCACTCCAAAAGATGGCCAAACACAGTGCGCTCGGAAATAGAGCGAATTTTGGCAATCTCTTCAATAGTTTGATTTGCTTGATACAGCTTCACGGTTTCCATAATCGTACCAGACATTTCACCCTTCTTGTCTGGTGATTTATCTAGAGCCTTATCAACAATCGCCTTTTCCTTAGATTCCGAACTCCACTTATGATGCAAACAAATATCGCAACTTTTGCATCCTTTATCAAAATCCTTAACAGCCGGATCCCCGAAATATTCAAGAATCGCTTTTCTGCGGCAAGAATTGGATTGCACGTAATTCTGCATAGCGCGCAACTGTTCGTACTTAACATTAACAACCGACTGAATCTCGCTTTGGGATTTGCCTTGCTCCCGCATTTGCGTCATGCTGTTGTTGATGAAAAAATGATGCAAAGAATTATCCTTGCCAGCGTGCAAGAGGATGCAATATGCTTTTTCTCCATCCCTGCCAGCTCTGCCTGCTTCCTGATAATATCCTTCCAATGTCTTTGGCATGCCCGCGTGAATCACAAACCTGACATCTGCCTTATCAACGCCCATGCCAAACGCGATAGTCGCGCAAATCACCTTATGTTGGTCATTCATGAACTCCTGCTGGATGCGGGTGCGCAAATTTTTATCCAAACCAGCATGATATGCAACGGCCTTAATTCCATTCTCCGATAAAAACGCGGCAATTTCCTCTGTTTCCTTTTTGCGCAAAGCATACACAATCCCGCTTCCTTGCATTGATTTAACAAGACGCAAAACCTCGTTAATTCGCTCTTGATCCTTTAAACCCTCACGCGCGAAAAAATGTAAATTCGGCCTGTTAAAACCACGCACATAAATATGCGGCTCGCGCAATTGCAAGCGCTTTACAATATCATTGTTCACTTCTGGCGTGGCAGTCGCGGTAAAAGCCGCGACAATGGGCCGTTTGCGCAAAAAATCAATCTGCTTGGCCATTGCCCGATAGTCAGGCCTGAAATCATGCCCCCATTCGGAAATGCAGTGCGCTTCGTCAACCGCGAACAAGCCAATATCAATCTCGCTCAAAAGCCGGCAGAACTGCTGGCTCTTAAACCGCTCCGGCGCCACATACAAAATTTGGATAGACCTGTCCCGCACATCCTGCTCTATCTCGCGGATGTCGCGCCCATCAAGAGAGCTGTTAATGAACGCGGCCGGAATATCGCGCGCCTGCAAAGCATCAACCTGGTCTTTCATCAACGCGATGAGCGGAGAGACAACCAGCGTCAAGCTATTATTGATTAACGCCGGCAATTGATAGCACAACGATTTTCCGCCTCCGGTCGGCATAATCGCGAGCGTGTCATGCTTATCAACAATGCTCTGAATAACCTCGCTTTGGCCCGGCCGGAACGAATCAAATTTGAAATATTGTTTTAGGTGTTCTTCTAGCATGTGTTTACTTTACCGCGTTCTTTACTCTTGTGGCAATACCAAAGCACGAAAAGCACAATCGGCATCATAAATATAGTATAAGGAAATACCATGCCTGCGGCCGCGGGAACGAGCACGCGAATCAAGAACCGCGGCAAGCCGAGAAATAGCGCCAGCATTGCGGCAGGCCGCGTATCAGCATATCGCGCCACTGCCTCAACCGTAAGATACGCGAACAAAAAGTCCCCAATCCCCAATTCAAACTCGCCGAAGCGTACAATCGCGTTCAAAGCAAAATCAGCATCAGAAAAAATCATACTCTGGTCCATGAAATAGATATTTATGATATCAACTGCAGTGAATACCAGGATAAACACAATAAAATGAAATTGCCTGATGCGCCAGCGATGAAACACGAACGGCGCTATCCATAGTAAAGACGCGGCCATATAAAAATTCCCAAGCCAAGGCATGCCAAGCGCGAGCGCCAGCCACAAAAAAAGCAGGGCAATACCAATGCTGATGCTTAAGCGATGCAAAAGACGCTGAATCGGAAGCAGGAAAAACACGCCAATACAGAACGCGACAAAAAACAAACCAATATAGTACATCTGCAGCAGAGCCGGACCGGAAAGCGCCATAGCCGCATACGCAAAACTCGCGCATGCCACGCCCACCACAATCAACAACAAAACAACCACCTTGCGCGGCAGAGCAAGCGGTTTACCGGTTTTGATAATATCAAAATCAAATCTATCCCGGCCATAAAGCCCAAACAAAAGGAACCCAGAAAAAAACGCGCTCAATAATAAAGAAGAAAATAGAGTGTGCATGAGTTAATTATAGCAAATAAAATGCACCACGCTCAAAGAACGCGGTGCAAGCCCCAAAACAAAAGAGCCCGCAGATATCTGCGGGCTCTTTCAAAATACATTACTTACCCATACTGCTTCTTAAGATACGCCACTGCCTTATCATCATCATCCGCGATAATAGTATCAGTATTAGGGTCAACCAGCACAGGCACAGCCCTCTGGGCTGAAATCTTTTCAACCGCATCCCGCTTATCCTGGTCAAACGGCACATTGTGATTGATATAGCTTAAACCCAATTCGGTCAGCGCCAAACGCACATTTTTGCAGTACGGGCACTGCTCAAACTGATACAGTTCAATCATTTTTTTTGGTTGTTTTGGCATATTATTTATTGTGCCAATAATTGATCAATTACCTGCTGTACGTATTCAAACGGATACGCGCCAGGAATAGGAATTTTTTGGTCTCCATATACAATCACGGAAAACGGGGTTCCCCATCT
>PCVT01000213.1:4573-5128 GCA_002787075.1 Parcubacteria group bacterium CG11_big_fil_rev_8_21_14_0_20_41_14 | reverse complement strand
AAGCCCGGACCCATCTCCAAATTTGCCAAGTTTTTAGCCGAGAATCCGTTTGCCAGAATACCGATTAATGGTTTTGTCATTGGCGATCTTCTATCACCCATAATGCAGCAATATTACGGCATAAATCCATGGGCCACCCGCCTGGGTTTTGCCGGAGTTGATTATCTTTTGCAAACCCGCCGTGCCTGGGGAAGGTTAATTTCAGAAAATATTATTAAGCCGGTCTGGAGAGTTTGGACCCAACCGACGTGGAAAATATTTGGAAGAACTTTTATCACGCCTCATTTCCGGGTTTTCAGCCTAAATAATCCTAATTCTTTCGGATCTTGGGCTTACGAAAAATATTTGAATGTCTTTTATAAAGACCCTTTCAACTTCCGCGTTGCCGCCATGACCGAGCGACCCTGGTTTAAATTTTATAACAAAAACGTTAGCGGGTTTGCCAAAAACTTTTTCAATCCCGGCTTCTTTATGGGTTTCGGTTTAATTCCCCTTCTCTCTCAATCCATAGGCGCCTGGGCTTATGTGGTGGGACCGGTTGCCGGTGGTGTCGCT
>PCVT01000213.1:663-4567 GCA_002787075.1 Parcubacteria group bacterium CG11_big_fil_rev_8_21_14_0_20_41_14 | reverse complement strand
CTTGGCGCTCGCGCCCTAACCTCAATATTCCCTAAGATATATTATTCCGTGCCCGCAGGTATGGCCAGAATCAATGCCGTCGGCTGGACCGGTTATGTTATTGGCTCACTACTAGACATTGTCATCCCCGGCACACAAGCATGGCTTGGACCAGTTATGGCCGGCGGGTTCGTGGCCGCCGATATTTTCCTGACTTTAGCAGGAAAAAGCCTAATGGGTTTAGTTGCCAGTGGCATTTCCTCGATTGTCACCGCTTTTTCCGGCGTCGCAGCCGGCGCCGCGGCTTCAGCTGCCTTCATGGCCGCTTGGGCTACAGTTATGGCCATCGGGTCGATAACTCTATTAACTGTATTTTTTGCCTACACCATTTATGCCGGTTTTTGGGTGCCGATGATTGAAGAGGCCAAGGCCAGTCAACAGTCATCAAATTTTTCTATTAATAACCAGTGTGCTAAAACCCCTGCCGGGCTTTATCAATGCTGCTCTAATTTTTCAATAACAGAAAACGTGTTTAACTTTATGAGATATTTGAAACTCAAAACCAGTATTAAAGGCACCCTGCTAGAAGTTGATCTCTCTAACCCTGATAGTAAGACCGATGCTTGGCGCGCAACCACTCCACTCCAATACTTTGATACCGCCTATCCGGACAGCGAACTGACTTCTCGGCAATACACCATTTACACCGACCCGCGTTTTTATCCGCCAATTGTTGAGGGCTCGCTGAATTACTTGTTTGAATTTTATTTATCTACCCCATCAGACCAAACCCAAAATCTATTTGAATTAATGTCTACAAACCAGTCTGTAGTTTATTCGATGAAGCCTTTCTGGGATATGTTGGTTGCCCTTGCTAAAGAACATGATGGTAATAAACATCTGGTCGCCGAGTATGACGCCCAAATCGATTTAATAGAGGAGCAAAAAAACTTGGTTAATGACTTAATCAATGATATTAAATCTAAAGACCTAGGCACCGCTTGGAATACCGCAAATAGTTATTTAGACAACGAGCCCATGGGTAAGGATCCTTGTCCGGCCGGCAGCGACTGCCCGGAAGAAAAACAAGGTTTAAAACAGCTTTACGACTCTTGGAAACCAACGGTTCAACGCTATATTTCTAAAATTGAAATGTATCAAGGCCAGACGAACCCACCATTGGATAAATTTTTAACAGATTTAGAAACCGAATTTGAAACACTCGATGGACAAATCAAAATTTTAGAACAAATCAGAGACCTTGCTAAAGACGCCCAGGGTAAAATGGACGATGATGATGCCGCCAGAATTCTAGAGTTGGAAGAACAAAACAAATTTAACCAATACACCAACTTGCCCCCGGAAGAACAGGAAGAAATCTGGAACCTTTTATCTAAGTACTTTTCCGATATTTTCACTAATAATGGTTTTTTCTTTGTTCCCCGAGGCACATCTTACCGTGCTTGTGTCGACATGAACTATGTTGGTCCAATGCCAGCCAACCCGCAAACAGTTTGCTCCACTATCAGCTACACCCCTAGTTTTTGGTCGCCAGCCACCAGTTTTGCCAAAGCCTGCACCACCTTTACGCCGGAGTAATATTTATGCTACGCTATATTCAACTTATGTCCCGCCTGCTCAAAATTTTCTTCCTCCTGGCAGTTTTTTCTTTGGCGGCGCTGTTTACTCCCCGTTCCGCCGCGGCCACGCCTCAAGAATTCGTCAAAGCCGTCCAGGAAGGCAATAACCTGCAATGGTATCTTGGAGGTGCTCAAGGTATGATGAGTACTACCGCTGACTCATTATTTGTTGGCATTATGGGGGCTTACGATGAGCAAGGTAAATTAATTCAAGCCGGGGCAATGCAGACAACTTCGGTTATGATGGCCAAACTATACAACAAACCTGCCTCATCTGTTGATTACGTTGCCTATCTGATGAATAATTCCGGCCTAGCTAAATCGGCTTATGCCCAAGGTTCTGGTTGGGACTTCTTAACCAAAACCAGAACTGGTGGCCAAGCCCCCCCCAATGGTTCCGGAGTTGAAACTCAACCGATTTTAATCTTGTGGAAAATGAGCCGCGATATTGTTTATCTGTTTTTTGTGGTAATTTTTGTGGCCATCGGTTTTATGATTATGTTTCGCTCCAAACTTAATCCACAAACCGTTGTCAATGTTCAGTTGGCCCTCCCAAACATTATCGTTAGTTTAATTTTAGTTACTTTTAGTTATGCAATCTGTGGTTTGATTATTGATACGGTTTTTCTTAGTCATAAACTGATCGATGCCGTTTATTTTTCAACCAATACTAAACCCTTTTATAATCTTCTCCCTGATGCAGCTGTTGGAAAAGTACCCTACTCTGAAGTCGTTGAAAAAATGGATATAATTTCCGCTTTATTATTGCCTGGCGATGCCGTTGGCGGTCTTCCCTCCCCCTGGGAAGGCTTAAATGTCTTCAGTCAACTTGGCGATTTTTTAACAAATGGCATTGGTAAAAGCATAAAAACTCTTTTAGGCGCTGGTGACACAAATTTCTTTTCCAACTTCATTCCCCTGATTTTTGCTTTTACAATTTTAGGCGTCGGTATAAAAATCTTTTTCGCTTTAATCACCAAATACGTCACCATTATCCTTTCTACAATTTTTTCACCTTTTATATTTTTAATGAGCGCTTTTCCGGGAAAAACTGAGGGCATTGGTACTTTTATCCGCACCGTGCTTTCTGCCGCACTAACTTTTCCAGCTACCGCTTTTATGTTCTTTCTGTCTGCCTTCTTTGTATCAGGAAAAATCGTTTTAGACCTTAATCCATTACCGCCATTAAACAAAACCGGTATATTCGAGCCGGGTACGGCAACCACCGGCCTCGCCAGCGGCCAGATTCTTGAACCATTAATTGCCATTGGCATTTTGATGGCCGCCACCCAAGTTTCCCAGGCAATTGATCAGGCCTTGGGGGCAAAACCAGGTATTGCCGGAGCGGCTACACCCGATGTCAGCAGTGCCTTAAGCAAAATTCCGATTATTGGGGGGTTGCTTCGCTAGTCCTTGGGGTTCCAACCATCACACCAGTCTGCATTTTGATTACCGCCGGCTTTCTTACCCGGTAATCCGCCTGCTCCCCTCCATACCAAATAACTTCGCCTTTTAAAGTACGGCCGTTTAATTGCTTTTGTCTTGCTAACTCATTGGCAACATTAACTAAATCTGAAGCGCGAATCGCAGTAACTTTTAAGGTTTTTCCTTTTGTGGAATGGGTAATCAACAGATTTCTGTTGTCTAAAACATCAATAACTGATTGATTTACCCCATGTTTTAATACAGAGGCCAAATCTTGATATAGCCCAGATTCTGTTCTGACTAAATCCGCATCCATAAAAACTTCGGCTAGTACTTCTTCGCTGCCGATTTCAAATAGCCCCGAGGATCTTAACATACCGACCCGAAGATGACTTCCAGACAAACCGCGACGCAAAGCTTTCCCTCTGCCAGATTTTTCTTTCAGCCAAAAATCTATAGCACTATTTCTCATTTCTTCAGGTGAAGGCAAAGGAATATTTCTCATTTCTTTAGCCCGCTTAAGGTAACGACCGCAGCTGATCGCCACCAAACCGCACTCAATCCCCAGAATTACCAACATCGGCCAGCCACCACCGCCGGTTAAATGATTAATAGCATCGACCGGCGAGTCATAAATATGATCTGCTGGGAGCACGGCGGGTTGTTGTTCCCTTTCTGCTCTCCATTGGTGGATTTGCTGCATAACCGCTTCTCTTGTTTCTCCCGGTAACTGCTTAATATATCCCAAAAGCTGATCTCCACCTTCAATCGCCGCATTCCAATATCCCTGAATATCATCAGGGCACGGTAGTTGATGATTGACGACTAGCTCTTTAGCAATTTGCATAATCGGATTAACT
>PCVT01000213.1:0-644 GCA_002787075.1 Parcubacteria group bacterium CG11_big_fil_rev_8_21_14_0_20_41_14 | reverse complement strand
TGCCGGCATGAATCCCGTCTTTGGCAATGTTCGCGGCTATATCTAAGCTGCCTTTGTCGCCGCCTTGCTCAACCGGAGCCGCCAAACCATTTTTACCCTCGTTGTTCATAGGTAAGTGTTCTGGAGTAGGGGTAGGAACATTTTTTGCCTTAACCGCGCAGGCTTCAACCCCTGGCAAACGATCCTGCCAAGTACCTTTATCCGCGTCCTTATCGAAAACATCAACCGAGCACTGATAAAAACTAGTCACTTGGGGATGAGCCGAGGCTCCCGGAATTAAACTACCATTAATAATATTAAATGCCACTTGGGGATCATCGTGGGCCGCCAACCAATTTTCTCTTAGGGTTTGTTGGCCTTGCGGATTATTTTGTAGTCCCAGCTGATCAACTAAATTCCTAAAAGCCGCCTGACTAATTACCGGCTGTTCGTTTTGGATAATAACCTCCCCATTTTCATTTTCGGCATAAGCAAATAGCCATGATGGCCCGCCGGTTTCGGCAGTTAAATTAAAAACTGGAGTACCGTATAAGCTATATGAAGCCTCATTAAGATGGTTAAGACTATTAATTCCGGCAATCCCCAACTGATTCGACTCCATCCCTTCGGCACTGTAAAGACTTTTCGTGTTAGCGTTAAAATCT
>PCVT01000124.1 GCA_002787075.1 Parcubacteria group bacterium CG11_big_fil_rev_8_21_14_0_20_41_14 | reverse complement strand
CCCCAACCCCCTCCTGCCGAGCCGTCCTCGCTTCGGGGAGCGGGCGGGCAGTTATTTACAAAAGCGTAATAATTTAGTATCATTTTAGTAGTGATTGAGATTATCACTTATACCTATTTTAATACTACTAAATTATTAGTCAAATGGCAAACATAGCTGACAATGTACGGAAAGCCCGAAAGAAAGCGGGGTTATCACAAGACAAGCTCGCCCGTGAGGCGGATGTTGCTTACAATACTGTTGTGAAAATCGAGTCCGGGGAGAACAAAAATCCGACCATTGAAACTTTGCGAAATATCGCAAAGGCGTTGGATGTTTCCGTTGATGATTTAATCAATTAAAATTATGGGATTATTTTTGAAAACAGTGGCGCAAGCAACAATAGATTTCTATAGCGATCTTGAAGTTTCTGTAGATTGTAGCTTTGCAGATATAGCAGACAACGACGAAAAAGACAAACGGCTTGTTTATCTTGTAGCTTTTTATTACTCAAAAACGCTTTACAACATCAGCAACGCTCCGGGCGCGAAACCTCTTATGGAGTATGTCCAAAATATTTATAACGATTGGAAAGCTGATTTCAAAAATAATCCCAAACAAGAATATCGTCCGAAATTACCAGAGCAATACGCTTACCTTGTAGATAAACGGGACGCAAAAGCCATAAAATCGTTTCGGGCTGATTTGAATGAGAGTCGCCGTGGCACTTACTCAATATCAACAAAAATTCCAACCCTTGAACCAGATAGGTACAGCCCGCCGTCAGTTGTGGCTCTCATCCAATACGCCTTAAATAATTTGCATGAACCAGCTCAAGCCATATTCTTAGTGATGACGCTCGGCGCAATGAATCACTACTACAGGGAGCAAGGTAATCACACGTCAATGAATCAGATCATGGAAGCTCCAGAGTACGGAATCCGAGGAGCGTCGCAGTTGCTGGAAGGGTTAAGTAATCAATAAAATTTATGACTACTCATCAAATGAAATTAGCCGTTGTCCCTTTTGAAAAAATAGTCAATGGCAAAAAAATTATTGAGTCAAGACTATATGATGAAAAACGTCAGCAAATAAATCCTGGTGATCAGATTGAATTTACTTGCAACGACAAACCAACAAAAAAAGTCCTTACTACGGTAAAAGCATTATATCGCTACACTGATTTTGAAAGTCTATTTTCAGATTTTCCATTGGCACATTTCGGTGGGACTTCGAAAGAAAAACTCATAAAAGAAATAGAAACTTTTTATTCGAAAGAAGATCAAGGCAGATACGGCGTAGTTGGTATTAAAATGATGTTACTAAAGTAAAAAGCCCAGCCGGTGCGAACACCAACTGGGCTATTGAGGGTTGACTTACTTTCAGGCTCGAGCAAACTCGAGCACGACGACGCCGAGCTTCTCCTTGTCCGCAGGGTAAATCTGTTTGAACAAGGCCAGCACTTCATCGCGCGATCTCGAGTCGGGAGCGATCCGTTCCCACGGCTCCACG
>PCVT01000212.1 GCA_002787075.1 Parcubacteria group bacterium CG11_big_fil_rev_8_21_14_0_20_41_14 | reverse complement strand
CATTGTGGTGCGCTGGCAGTTTCTTACGGGAGCTGCCAGCTGTTCTTATTTTACACCATTTAGGGAGTTTCGTAATTCAAAGTTATTAAGAATTAACGAGGCGAACTGCTCCTGTGAATTCTGGAATTATCGGCTCGCTTGGAGATGGTAATTCCAGAGTCCGCAGGAAATCAGTATCGCTTTGTCGTCTGAACCATTAATTTTGTTGCGAAATACATCAGTTGTGATTCTAAATCTCTTAACCCCTCCGATTGCGTGTTCAGCTAACACCCTCCACCCTGATTTTTTCTTGTTTTGCAAGAGTTTGGTCTTTGAAAGCTCTCTGGTTCTCGGTTTTCTGTCGGGCATTGAGATTTTATGGTCGGGAAACTGAGCATGGTATCCTTTAAAACCCAAGTCCATATGCTGCTTGATTTTGGTCGGTATATATTTTGGAGGAGCGTGTTCTTTCAACATATCAAAGTCGTGTTTCCTTCCGCTTTCGGTCTTGCTCAAAAATCCTATCCGTCTACGCTTATCTGCGATGATAATGTTTTTAACCGTGTGCCGTTTCTTTTTGCCAGAGTATTTGTCTTTCTGCCGATTTGGGTCTTTTGGCCTTTGAATCGGACGCTCCGTTCCGTCAACGAATACTTCTCTGGCTTCGGGGAACATCTCAAAAAATTCTTCAAGTTTCTTCAACTTCCGTTCGGGCAAAGTCATTTTTTTGCCGAGCGTCTTCTCTAAAATCTCTGTCATCTGCTTTTGCCTCCTGAAGCCGTTTGCCCGATCAAAGCCGTAGAGGAGCGTTAAAACATCATAAGTCGGATAGCATTTGTAGTAGAATAGTATGAAGAAGAGCTTATCCTGCATTTCTCTCAAAAAACCCTTCCTGCCTCCACCTGGCTTTCTGGTTCTCTGCTTTCTGTGTATCCTGTAATCACAATGCTTCTTATCTTGCCATGATTTTTCAAATGAAGGCAACAAATTAATGAATTCCTGCGGGGTCAGGCCAGTCAGAGCCAAAGTTAACCTTTTACTATTTAAAACTTTATCAATATTTATCATATGGTTAGAAGTTAAAATTATCTTCTATACCATAATTTTACCACATTAAAGGTCAAATTTCGTTATTAAGCAACAGGTCTA
>PCVT01000179.1:24822-25097 GCA_002787075.1 Parcubacteria group bacterium CG11_big_fil_rev_8_21_14_0_20_41_14 | reverse complement strand
CACTGCAGCCAAGCTCTCCCGCCATGCGGGGATGTAGACGGGGTTGTGCTTAAAATAGCGCGCCATCTCCTCATAGAGAGCATCCACATCCGCGCCTTGAGCTTTGAGCTTGTTGCGCAGAAGCTGAAGCGTGCTAACGCCGATGGCCTCATCCAGCATCTCCCGGTATGTCGCGGTCGGGGAGGTCTCCTTTTCGTACTTCCTTCCCGTGTTGAAGATGTCCGTTACGAGGTTCACGAGATCAATGATTGTGTGGATGTGCGAACCGATACCCG
>PCVT01000179.1:24400-24806 GCA_002787075.1 Parcubacteria group bacterium CG11_big_fil_rev_8_21_14_0_20_41_14 | reverse complement strand
GCCAAAATCAAAGTTCATGTCCATCTCCTTATCAGGATAAGCGGGTGATGAGCTGCCCGAGACGCTCCTTGGTGATGCCGCCTTGCGCGGCATTCTCGATACGCGCTCGGTCTTCATCCGAGAGCGCGTCAATCTGAGCCTCGCGGTGCTGGCGCGCCCGTGCGGGCATGTCGATGAGGAACTCGTCCAGCGAATGCACCACCGGTGATACCGGAGTCGGGAGCGTCCATTGGACTTTGCCGGTTTTACCGGTCAGGAGTTCCTTGGTGCCTTTCCTTTCCGTTGCGGTTTCGGCATCCTGCCTGCGCTGTTCTTTCACCCTTTCTTTAAGGGTCCCCAGAACTGTTTTAACATCCGCGGCCGCGGTTGCGTCAATCTCGCCTTTGTCCGCGAGTTCGCCGGCCTT
>PCVT01000179.1:0-24340 GCA_002787075.1 Parcubacteria group bacterium CG11_big_fil_rev_8_21_14_0_20_41_14 | reverse complement strand
TTGTCCGCGAGTTCGCCGGCCTTGGCGATCACAGCATTAATGGCCGCAATAGGGCCGTTTCCGCCGGCGCCAATCTCACGGCCCACTTCCTGGGACGATTCCTGGCTGATTTTTTGCACCGCACTGCGGTGCTTGTCGGACCGGTCCGAAACATCGTCCCACTCCGCGATGCAGAACTTTTGCATATAGTTCTGCCCAAAAATCTGGTTCCCTTTTTGCTGTTTTTGCTTTGGATCGGCCATTTTAGGCCTCCTTTCGTAGATTGTCAAAGAAGAATATTGATTTTTAATTCAAAAGCATACCACAAAACATAAAAAAAGTCAAATTTTGGGGATTTGACCTGTAAGACGCGGGATTTTAACTATCCGAGCAAGCGACAAGTCCGCTGTGGGAGCGAACCTGCCGCTGGGAGCGACCGAGTCGCTATATTCAGCGAAGCGGCCGCTGGGAGCGACCACTCCGCTATACCCACTTCCTACTCTTAAAAAAATAGAACATAAACACCACCCCAATAAGCATAACCCCCATAACTTTCCAAAATCCAAAATTGCCCATGAAAGGCATGCCTTCAATCGTATTCATTCCAAAAATCGCGGCAAGCAAAGTAAGAGGGAACACAATCACGGAAAAAATCGTCAAGGTCTTCATAATATCATTCAGCCGAAATCCAATCAAAGATTCATTCGTCTCCTGAATCGCGTCAATAGTAGCCATATGGTTTTCCAAATGCACCCAAAGATCAGAACTCAAATTAATAATCCGCAAAAACTGCATTTGCTCACTTTTGCCAATAGAGCGCGAGCCAAAATAATCTTTCGCGTATTCTTCAAGCTCTTCTAAAACATTCTTTTGCGAGCGCATGGTTTTTCTAATAGCAACAATATTACGCTTAATATTAAGAATCTTATTAATCAACTCACGCTCCCTTCCGGTAAACAGCTGATTATCAATAGAATCAATATCCCAGGAAATATGGTTCAACATAGGATACAAACTCACATCCAATTCTTCCAGCAAATCAAGCAGAAAATGAATACAATCCTTGCTTTGATATTTTTCCTTGAACCTTGGCTCATTTTCCATTTTTTGCGCTAAATCGCGCATAACATTTACTTCATCCTTATGCACAGTCACAACCATGTCTTTATTCGCGAAAATATCAATTTCAGAAATAGACGCGATTCCGGACTTTTTATTATACACAGGAAACAAAAGCACGATAAAAATATACTTTTCAGCCAAATCAATTTTAGGCCGAAGAGGCGGATTAGCGCAGTCAGTAAGATGGCCTAATTCAAACTCAAAATTATCCCGCAAATACCGGATTTCTTCGTCGCTATTATCTGACAAATTATGCCAAGCGAATTTATTGAGTTGGAATTTCTGCTGTTTCATCTTCTTTTGGGGCTATATAATTTTCAGTATAAAACGGATCAGGGATATTTTTTCCTAAAATCGGAGTAATCTTATATTCATGAGTTTCAAAAATGCGATTAAATTCATTCAAATCAATATCCTCCAAAGCAACCTCTTGCTTAAGAATAATAACCTCATTCGCGTACACAATTGTCTGGTAAAATGACTTATATAAAAATAATAAAAGAAACATCGCGCTTATAAGCACAAAAACAAGAATGCCAGTCCTTGCCAAAAGAAGAGGCCGATTATTCATTTGAAATTTATTTATTAGATTAAAACGCATATTTTTATATTATTAATTCGGCAGATTCCAATATGTGGCCGCTGAAATAACAGCTGTTGCTTGCCGAATATTTTCATTATTTTTATCCGCGTGCGTTGAAACAGTTATTTCGCGCATATTAGTGTATACTGGCATATTTTCAACCTTTTCTATCCAAGAAAGAATATTTTCCCAATCCCCAGTAAGAGTAAAAGTGAACTCAAGCTCTGAAAATCTTTGCTGAGGAGTTCTTTTTCGCGCGCCAGTTGCCATTGCAATAGATATATTATTCGCTTCAGCGATTTGCTCTATTTTTGATATATATTCAAGTTCATGGCTTTCTTGCTCAAAAATATCATCTAAAAATCCAGCATTGGCTTCAATGCTTGAATATTTTTTGTGTACTTCCTTTTTAACTTGGCCTTTGGTATAAAGCATTTCAAGCCGAGCTCGCTCTTCATATACTTGCGCGTTGATTACTGATATTTCTTTTACAGCCGGAATTACAAGCAGAACAATAAGCGCCACAAGAATAAGCCCGAACGCGATAGATGAAATAGTGTACCTGTTTTTAAGAAAATTGAACATAATTATTTATTGTATATATTCTTCTGCAAGTCAGCCAAAAATCTAAAATTAATATCTTCTTTATCCAAGAAATTAGAAAGAGGGGAATCAAGCTTTTTTATAAAAGACGCTGTTTCCAGATTATTTTTGAATTGCAGAAGCGTTTCTCTGCTGTTTGAGACCCCGCTGAATCTTAGAGCGCTTTCTTTCATGTCTATATACATGAAATCAACTATTATTCCATTAGGAATTAAATTTTGCGCGTCTGAGATCAAGTGGCTTAATTTAGTAAAGTCAGATTGTATTTTTTCAGCGTCGCTTATTTTTTTATTAATATTAACAACATCATTTTGTATGTTAATAAGCCCGGAGTTAACCAAGTAAGTATTGTTTTTCAGCTTATTATAATGCGAAATAAGCACGAACCGAGCAGTTGTAAGCATTATGGTGTTGAACGCGATAATTACCACAATAAGGCCTATTATTCCGTGCAATAGCAAAAACATTCTTTCTCTATCAAGATTTTTTTTAAAGGCAAGAGGTATTAGGTTAAGTGCGTTCATAATACATTAGAGAGCGCGAGCCCGATTGCCGTAGCATAGGACATTTCGTGCTTTTGGCTGAATTCTTTTGGAATGTTGTAGGAGTCAAGATTTTCATTATTAGAATCAAAAGAATTTGGCTCTGTTTTTAATTTTTTTATTATTTTTTTTCTTTTTTTCGCGATATTTATGAGCGGGTTTCCCAATTTAACGCTCATATTTTTCAATCGCGCTCCAAGCTCTCTTGGAAGCCCAGGAAGATACGCGCCTCCGCCGCAAAGAATAATCGCGACAATTGGCTTTGCTCCACTGAAATGCTCAAGATAAAAATTATTATTTTTTATTATGTTTTCAGCCAAAGTCGCGACTGACTTGAAAAGTATGTCTATAATTTGCTTTTCGCATCTGCTTGGGTCAAATCCGCATATTCGTTTTGATTTTTCAGCTTGTTCATAAGTGAATTGCATTGTCCGCGCTATATCAACAGTTATTTCATTGCTTGATAAAGGCATGCTTACGCTGAATTGTATCGCGTTGTTGTCAAATAAAATAAAACTTGATCTGCCAGCTCCTATGTCGATAATCGCGGTTGGAACACTGTTTTGCTGGAGCTCTTTTGGCATAAGAGCGTTCACAATAGCTTCTGCTTCTATTTGCAATGATACTGGAATTAACCCGGATATAGAAATAAGATCAGCATAATCGTTTGATATTTTTTGCGGACACGCGCCAGAGAGAATTTTGCAGAGCATTTTCTCTTCGCTTGCTTCTATTTTTTCCACAATTCTGGAATCAACATATGATTTTTGTATGTCAATTGGCACATGATTAGGAAGCTCTTCCCTTGCTTTTGCTTTTGCTTCTTCTTCGTTTTCAGCTTCTATGTTGAGCAATTTTATGAATGTCTGTGTTTCAGGTAAGCACACATGCGCGTATTTTGTTTTTATTTTTTTAGGGCCCATGGAAGATACAAGCTGCCTGATTGCGCTGCTCGCTTGATCTGGCTTAAGTATATTACCTTTGTCAAAAATGCCTGGATTAATTTCTATTGAGCCAAAGCTTAAAAGCTCGAAATCTTTTCCGTGTTTTTTTATGTACGCGGCTTTTATAGACCTGTCTCCTATGTCGATTCCAATGGAATCAAATGTGTTGCTTAAAAAAGGCATAACAAAATATTTCAAAAAATCAAATAATGCTTAATATTCTTCTTCCCAATGGTTTATGAATAATACTTGGGAAAATAGGGCAGTTCCGAGTGCTTCATTAATATTTGCTTGGTTTAAAGTTATTGTAATAGGATTCCATGACACTAAGGCGTTAATGTCTTGAGCAATAAGGCCTCCTTCTATTGCAACGCTTACGTTTTGGAATATGCCGTCTTGAATTCGCAAAGATCCGCCAGAATACACAAGCCCTTCTATGTATATATTAGCATTAAATCCGCCAAAAGTAATGTTTTTTTTGCTTATAACTCCGGAGGCAATACCTTCTTGCTTGTAAACATACAAGTTAGCAGGGGATTCTTCGTTGCTGAAGCCATTAGCAACGCTAATAGATCCATCGGCAACCAATGTTCCGTTCACAGTAAGGGAATGGCCTTTTTTTATGCTTACATCCCCGGTAACATAAATAATTCCATCAAGCTCTATAACTGGAAAATCTTCAAGCAGATTCATGAATTCTTGCTTTGTGTAAATCGAGTCAGCGCGCGACTTAAGCGAAGTCATGTCATCTGAGTCAAAATCAATTTGCGGGGTTTGTATTTCGCTTGGAATTGGCGGAGAGTTTTTATCATGCTCTGATAAAGCGTTTAAAGAAGAAGACACTCCCACTTGAATGTTTTCCACAGCGCTCGCGTCTTGCTCCACTTCCCAATCGCTGAAGAATTTTAAGTCAAGATTATTATTAGTAAACAATCCTCCTCCTATAACTTGAATTTTGCTTCCAATGCTACTTATATTTCCGTTTGAAAAAAGAGCAACATCGTCTACTGGGCTTTCATTAAGCGCCTTGAACGCGTCTGCTTTAAGCACTCTTTGGGATTGCGCGTCACGCACGCTTATTGTGCTTGTTGCTGTGATAAGCGCGTGCGCTTGAGCCATATTTTGAATAGTTACTGTGTATGATCCATTGGGAACAATAGAATCATTTCGAGTAAAAGTCGCGCTCCAATCGCTAGAGTTCTCAAAACTGCTTTTATAAGCTGAATCGTTCTGAAGCTTCCAAAATGCTTCTTGAATTCCTGCTTCAGCCAAGTAATACGCTTGAGGCGATGCATCAACAATATTTGATATTCTTATTTCCTGTAAAACCGCGGATAAATAAAAGCTCACTATAATTATCATTGTGGACAATACAAAAAGAGACGCGATAAGTAAAAAACCTTTTTTTGATTGATTGTTATAAATTTCTTCCATAAACAGTGGTTCTTGTTGAATGAATTGTTTGCGCTTTTTTTAGGGTTAAATCTATGTATATGGGGTTGTTTCCATAATATATAATTGACTCTATGTGGCTCGCCGCCGCGTTGTCAGATATTATATTTTTTTGGGCTGGATTACCAAAATCATCTTCAGCGTCAATAGGAACTAAAATTTCTGAATCTGACGGGAAATAATATTCAGCTATTTCGCGTCTAAGCTCATCTCCTGAAACATAATATTTTATGTATTGGAGCGCGTCAATATGTCCGTCTTGGATTTCAATTTCGCTTGGAGCTGGATTTTCTGGATCGCTGGTATGAATCGGAAGAATAGTTGCTATAGCACGCGCCTGCCTTATGTCCCTTGTAAGGCGCTCTATTATAATGCGCGAGTCCTGAGTGATTTCAGACCTGTCTTGGCCTGAAACCATTGATTTTATGGATAACACGTATATTGACAACAAAAGTCCAAGCAAAGTTACGCCAACAGTAATTGCTATTAATGCTTCAAAAAGCGTGAATCCTTTATAATCTGATTTTTCTTTTTTCATATTATAATTTGCTTATCAGAGTGATAAGCGAGATATTATTGTTCTCGTTATCAAGCGGTTTTGGCCAGTAAACAGTTGTAGTTATTTTTTTAAATCCAATATCGCTCTGGCTCTGGAGCATATTTTCATCAACAAGCTCAATAATCGTGGTTCTAGTAAAATGATATAATGGATTTGATTGATCAGAGCTTGCTCTTTGGTTATCCTCAATCACTCCAACAGATATTTGGTCATAGCTTAAAGAAAAGAGTTCTTCAAATTTTTCTTGGGCTAAATGGTTTCCAATTGTTTGCAATTCTATGGTTCTTTGCGCTTTCATGGCATAAGGGAATGCTTGTAAAAGACCAAGAATGCCGATTGAAAGAACGGAAATAGTTATAAGTATTTCAATTAATGTAATGCCGTCTTTATTAGAGATGAGCTTATTGGGTGTAAACATATCCTGAAGGGTTTATGGTTATTGTTTTTTGCTGCTCACGCGAATTTTGTAAGATAATATATCCGCTCTCAATCGTGGCTCCGGATTTATTAAATCCAACAGTGTCTTGGGTAAATCCGTTTATTTCCAAGAATGAAATTTCTGAGTTAAGAATATGCGAAAAAATCGGATTTTCAGCGTTGTCAGAGCGAAACATGGAATATTGATTGTTTTCTTTGTTAAACACTATAATATATTCTATTTGTTCTGATATGGTTCTCTCTCTTGCTTCGTTTATGTCTGAGCGTATTTTTCTTATTTCAGTTGTTAGCTGGATGTTTGGCTGATAATATTTTATAAATCCAGCTGTAATTGACGCGATAATTCCAAGTATGGCTATAACAACCATAATTTCAATCAATGTAATTGCTTTTGATTTATTTTTATTTTTTTTCATTTCTATACAGCATTTGCCAAAGAGAACATAGGCATAATAACCGCGATTGCCATTGCTCCCACAGCTGCTCCAAGAGTCACTATTAAAATCGGCTCAATAAGCGAAGGAAGCGAATTCATTGTATTGCTTACATCTTCTTCGTAAAACTCAGCTAATTGCGCAAGAATATTTGAAATTTCTCCGGTTTCTTCCCCAACTTGAACCATTTGGTGCGCGACCGGAGGATAAAGTTTTTTAAATTGAGGCATTTGGCTTGCCATTGTTTTTCCTTGCTCAACATTTATAGACATAATCATAAGAGATTCGCGGTATAGGGCGTTTTTTATTGTATTGGCAGTGAGCTTAAGAGAGATCACGATTGGCATGTCAGTTGCCAAAAGAGAGCTTAAAGTTCTGGCTATTTTTGCTAAGTTTATTTTTATTGCTATTGAGCCAACAACAGGCATTAAAAGTATTATTTTATGCCATATTTTTTGGCCCTTTCCTTTGCGAGTGACATATACTAAAAGTCCTATGGAAATAATTATAATTGGAACAATAATAAGCGCGTATTTATTCGCTCCATTGCTTACAGCAATAAGGATTTTCGTTGGAACAGGAAGCTCGGCGTTCATTTCAGAGAAAACAGCTGTTAATTTTGGTATAACGAATATAATCATTCCAGATCCTATGGCGACCATTGATATTAATATTGCCATAGGGTACATTAGCGCGCCTTTTACTTTGCTTTTCAAATCATGGCTTCTTTTCATTTGAGTGGAAAGCTCTGTTAATACTTTTTCTAGCTTTCCTGATTGCTCTCCTGCTTGTATCATGCTTATAAAAATATGAGAGAAAACTTTTGGATGTTCTGACATTGATTGCGCGATTGGAAGGCCTTTTTCAACGCTTCTAGTGACTTTCGCGAGAACTCTTTTGAATTTTGGATTCGCGGCCTGAAGCGTTAGCGCTCGGAAAGAGCGGGAAGCAGATAATCCGCTTTTAAGCATAATGCTTAAGTTTTGTATAAAAAAGATTTTTTCTTCGTCTGGTATGGGGCGCACTGGATCTATCCATAAATCGAATTTTTGATTTATGCTTTTTGGATACAAAATTTTCCTTTCCAGTTCTTCAAACGATGTATATGGATTATCCTCGCTAGAATTATTTGTTGTTTTTTCATCCATATTTATTCTTTGGTCACGCGCAATATTTCTTCAATAGTGGTGACTCCTGCTTTTGCTTTTAAAAATCCATCTTCCATCATTGTCATCATGCCTTGCTCTCGCGCTTTAGTGAAAATATCTCCAGCAGTTCCTCTTTGCGCCACTAAATGCTTTATTTCGTCTGTCATGTTGATTATTTCATAAATACCGATTCTTCCTTTGTATCCTTGGCTCGCGCATTTTGTGCATCCTTTTCCTTTGAAGAATAGCGTGCCTGAAATGCCTTTTTCATCTTGTGCTCCTTTTTCAGCACGCGAAAGCGACGCGCTAAGTTCTTTAATGTTAATTCCATGCTCTTTTTCCAATTGAGCTGCTTCTTGATCATTCATTCTGTAGCTGGCCATGCAGTGTTTGCAGATTTTGCGCACAAGCCTTTGCGCTATAATTATATTAACGGTTGAAGAAACAAGAAACGGCTCAATTCCCATATCCAAAAGCCGAGGAAGAGTGGTTGCGGCGTCATTCGTGTGCAAAGTGGATAAAACTAAATGCCCAGTCATTGCCGAGTTTATGGCAATAGACGCGGTTTCTTTGTCTCTAATTTCTCCAACCATAATAATATCAGGGTCTTGCCTGAGAAGAGCGCGCAAGCCCTTGGCGAAGGTGAAGTCGATTTTTGAATTTGCTTGGGATTGGTTCACTCTAGGCATTCGGTATTCAATTGGGTCTTCAATAGTTGAAATATTCACTTTTGGCGTATTAAGTATATTCATCATTGTGTACAAAGTTGTTGTTTTTCCGCTTCCAGTTGGTCCAGTTACTAAAATCATGCCATTTGGCTTTGATAAATTTATTTTAAGGATTTCAAGAGCCGCTTTATTTAATCCAAGCTCTTCAAGATTAAGTATTTTTTTGCCTTCATCCAGCAAGCGCATAACCAATTTTTCACCATCAAATACTGGTATAATTGATACACGGAACGATATTCTGTAGTCCTTTGTTTCAATTTTAAATCTTCCGTCTTGAGGAAGCCGGTGTTCGTCTAATTTTAGATTAGCAAGTATTTTTACGCGCGCTAAAATGCCGTCTTGCAGTTTTTTGGGCAGAGTCATTACTTCTCTTAAAATTCCATCTGTCCTGAATCTCACGCTTACTGATTTTTCATTTGGCTCAATATGTATGTCAGACGCGCTTTCAAAAATCGCGTATTCCAAAAGCGTGTCCACTACTCGGATAACTGGCATGTCTTTGGCTGCTTCCTCTAGATCTATGCTTGATTTTTCTCCATTTTGCCCTAGTTTTTTATTAGCAATTTGGGATTCTACATTTATACCTGTTTTTTTATTGATTGACTCAAGCTCTTTTTCCAAGCTTTGATGATATGCTTTTCCTGCTTCAGAAATGCCAGTTGGAGTTGCTACATATACTTTTATAGGCAAGCTTACTTTTCTTTTTATAAATTCAATGGTTTGTATGTCTTCTGAATCTACCATGGCAACTGAGACGCATTCGCTTGTTTTTTCAAACGCTATAATATGATACGCGCTTGAGATTGGCTCTGGAATTAAAAAAAGGACATCTTTTGGGATTGTTTTGTCCTTTAAATTTATGAATGGCACATTGTCCATCATTGCAACGCTGCTGTAAAGAATTTCTTCTGTGATGATATTGTTCCCAATCAAAAATTCATCCAATGGCTGATTTTTTTCCGCAGCTTTTGTTTCAAACTGTTTTATGCGTTCAGCATCTAACAGATTATTTTGTTCAATTGCTTGTTTTATTTTATTGTCTGAAAGCATTTGTTTTTGTATTTTTGTGGATATGTATATTATAACAAAAATTTGCTCTCTAGCGCAAGGGCCGATCGGAAATACCCTCCCTGGCAATGACACTCAAACGCGCATGGACTAAAAAGTAAAAATATTGTATCATATACATATGTTTAGACAAAAGCGCATAGAAAATTATGCTTATTCAGCGCTTATTAGCGCTAATATTCTAATTGCTGTTTTGTTGTGGTTTTTTTCTATTTGGAGATTTGGAGTTTCCCAAGATTTCGTGTCTTTGCATTATACGGTTTATTTTGGCTTGGATAGGTTCGGGCCAAGGCATGATTTGTTTTTATTTCCTTTGCTTGGAACTGTTATTTTGATATTAAATCTCGCGGTGGCTCGATATGTTTTAGAAGATAGCAAGCTTTGGAAGGTGATTCTGGTTAGCTTGACTTTTTTAATGCAAGCTTGCTTGCTTTCGTCATTAATATTAACAACGCTTAAAGAGCTTTCTTAAATTAAACAAAAAAGGTGAGACCTTTTCAAAAGGTCTCACCTTTAAAATGGATTATGGATTATATTTCTTTATTTCCAGTAATAAAAATTTTTATTTTAACCGCGCTTTCATTTGTTTTGGCGTTTGTGCTAACGCCAGTGCTTACTCATTTTTTGTATAAATACAAGATGGGTAAATCCATTCGCTCTGCCACTCTAGCGCCAGTGATGGCAAAACTGCACGCGCATAAATCTGGCACTCCTACTATGGGAGGCATTTTGATCTGGTTATCAGTATTAGTGATTGCTTTAGTGTTTTTTTATGTGGATAAGTTTTTTCCTGAATCAGAATTATCTAGATTTAATTTTCTAGATAGGGGAGAGACACTGCTTCCTTTGGGCGCGCTTATCGCGTCATCTTTAGTTGGCTTGGCTGATGATTGGCTTAATATTCGCGGAAAAGGAATTTTTAAAGGCGGCATGCGGATTTGGCATCGTTTGGCAATATACAGCGTGATTGCCGCGGTTGGGGCTTGGTGGTTTTTTTATAAGCTGGATTGGGATTTATTGCATATTCCGTTTGTTGGTAATTTTGAGATTGGGTTCTGGTATATTCCGATTTTTATTTTTATCATTGTTGGCACTAGTTTTTCCGTAAATGAAACTGACGGTTTGGATGGACTGGCAGGGGGACTGTTGCTGGCCGCGTTCGGCGCGTTTGGAATTATGGCGTTCGTGTCTGGCAGATATGATTTAGCTACTTTCTGCGGCGTGATCTCAGGCGCTCTTTTGGCCTTTTTGTGGTTTAATATTACGCCTGCGCGGTTTTTCATGGGCGATACTGGGGCCATGGGCTTGGGCGTGACGCTCGGCATTGTTGCCATGATGACCAATACTGCTTTGTTTTTGCCGGTGGTTTGTTTTTTATTCGTGATTGAGGCCTTGTCGTTTATTATTCAGCAGGCGTCCAAAAAATTGCGCAATGGAAAGAAAGTATTTTTATCTTCTCCGATCCACCATCACTTTGAAGCAATTGGCTGGAGCGAGCCGAAAATCGTAATGCGCTTCTGGGTAATCGCCGGCGTGTGCGCTGTTTTGGGCGTGATTTTGTTTTTGATTGATAGTTCGTTGTAATATTAATTTGTTTTAATGAAGACAATACAGACAAAATTACACTATGGTTTTCTTGACGAGTCTGGTATCCTGGAAAAGAAAACAAATACAGGTAATTATTTTATTATTTCCGCGGTTATCGTTGGTAATCCAAATGAGTTAAGCAGAATAATAAAAAATGCAAGACAAAAGGCTCGAGGAAAATTTAAAATGCACTCTATTTTTAAAGCCAGCAAAGAAAATAGAGGATTTGTAAAAATAGTGTTGGAAGAAATAGCAAAGACAAATTCTGGAATTATAGCTGGTATATGGGATAAGAAAAAAGATAATTTTAAAGAAGGAAAGAATAAATTATACGCGCGTTTGATTGCTGAAACAGCTGAAAATGCTTTAGATATTTATCCAAGGCTTGATCTGGTGATTCATAAAAGATATACTTCACCGCATATTCGTGAATTTATATCAAAAGAGATGAGCCAAGTTGTAGGTAGTGGAAATTTTCTTTCTGTAAGCCATAGGTCTGAAATAGAATGTCGCCAGTTGGAGCTTGCTGACGCAGTTGCATGGGCTATTTTTCAAAAATATAATAATAAAGATGATTCTTTTTATCGTATTATTAAAAAATTAATACAAAAAGAAAACAAGCTTTCTGCCTAGGGTCTGATTCTCACCCCGGCGCATGCCGGGGAGTAGCCTCACGCTTTGGTGAGGCAGACGTATCTAGGCCTTATTGATAGCTTGTTTTCTACTAAAAGTATAACATATATAAAACAGATGTCAAGGTGCAGGATGTGGATGTCATTTAAATCATTAAGGGTTTTTTGGTAAACCCGTCAGGGGGCATGAAGGGTTTAAGGGGCATAATATGCCGAAAAATAGTGGATAAAAAAAGCCGGCCCAACGATGCGCGTACCTGATAAGGGAATGGAAAATAAATGCCTTGAATTATTTATAAAATCAATGATCACCATCAACCACAAAAAAATCCTTCTCCTGGGCCTTGGTTTGCACGGCGGAGGCGTAGCAACTGCCCGGTGGCTTCATAAAAACAGCGCAAAGCTAGTGATTTCTGATTTGCGTTCTGAAAAAATTCTGCGTCCGTCTTTGGATGCGTTGGCCGGTTTGAAAGGAGTCAAATATGTCATAGGCAAGCACCGGGAACAAGACATCAAATGGGCCGACTATATCGTCTACAACCCGGGCGTTCCAAAAGAATCAAAATATCTACAGCTTGCTCGGCGTCTAAATAAACCTGTGTATAACGAGGCAAGCTTGTTTTTTGATAGATGTCGCGCTCCAATAATCGCGGTCACAGGAACAAGAGGCAAGTCAACCACTGCTTCTTTGATCGCGGCAATGTGCGAGAAAACAATCCGGCGCACTATTTTAGCAGGAAATATCAAAACCGCGTTTATGTTAGATGTTGTTGATCGCGCGAAACAGGACGATCTTGTTGTCCTAGAACTTTCAAGCTGGCAATTAGAAGGGCTTAATATTGTCCGGGCCGCGCCTCATATCGCGGTTGTTACGAATTTGTATCCTGATCATCTTAATAGGTATAAAAATTTGGCTTTGTATTATTGCTCTAAAAAAGAAATTTTTAAGCATCAAAAAGAAGATCATTTTATTGTATTAAATGATGAAGATAAAATCGCGCGTGATTGGCAAAAAGAAGTATGCTCGCGCACTTTATTATTTTCTAAAAAAGATCATAAAGCAGTGGGCGCGTTCGTGAAAGCAGGGAAGATTATGTTTAGAAGCATTGCGAATTGTGCGAACCTGCAACGAACAAAACGCAAAGCGACAAGTCCGCTGAAAGCGAACCTGCCGCGAATAAAAGATCTTGTTGTGGCATCAGTCAAAGATATTTCTTTGGAAGGCGCGCATAATCTTCAGAACGCGCTTGCCGCGATTACGGTTGCGAAAATAGTGGGAGTTAAAAATTCAGATATCAAAAAAGTTCTAAAAAATCCGCCAGTGTTATCAGGCAGGCAAGAGTTAATCGCCAACATACGCGGGGTGAAATATATTAATGATACAACATCAACAACTCCGCAAGCAGGGATCGCGGCATTGGATCGATTTAGCGCAAAAGGTAGAAAGAAAAATATCATCCTCATTGCCGGAGGCGCGGACAAAGGCCTTGAGTATAAAGAGTGGGCGCGTTTAGTCAAAAAAACGTGCAAGTCAGTATATCTTTTAACCGGAGAAGCAAGCGAAAAAATGAAGCGCGAATTCGGGAAAACGCGCGGATTGTCAGATAAGCATAATGACCTTGGTGTGCTTGTCCGCAAAATTTCGGAAACCGCAAAAAAAGGCGATATTGTTTTATTTTCTCCGAGTGCGGCCAGCTTTAATCTTTGGAATCATGAGTTTGAAAGAGGAGATGATTTTGTGAAGGCAGTAAAATCGTTGTCATCCTGAGGGGTATTCGCGCCGAAGGATCTCGTTGAAAATGCTTAAGCGTAATTCACGAGATTCTTCACCCGCCTTTGGCGGGTTCAGAATGACGATGGAACTATATGATGCACCGAAAAGAATCAAAACAAACATTTGACAAACCTCTATTCATCATAAGCGGAATTATTTTGATATTCGGGCTTATCATGCTTTATAGCGCGTCCGTGGCAGTTGGGCTTGAGTGGTGGGATGACAGCTTGTTTTATGTAAAGCGCCAGTTGATTGCCTTGATAATCGGCGCGATTGCCGGATATGTGGCATATAAAATTGATTATCACGCATGGGAGCAATGGTCATTGATTTTGCTTTTGGGAAGCTTCATGCTTTTGATTTTGGTTTTAATTCCTGGATTTGCCGTGTCTGGCCAAGGCGCCCAGCGATGGTTGAATTTGGGATTTTTCGCGTTTCAGCCGTCTGAATTAGTTAAATTAACTTTGATTCTATACATGTCTGCCTGGCTTTCAGAGCGCGGGCCACATATAGTTGGAAGTTTAAAAGGCGGATTTGTTCCATTCGTGAGCGTGCTTGCTGTTCTTGCTATTTTAATAATTCTTGAGCCAGATTTAGGCACGCTTATCATAATTTGCGCCATAGGAATAGTTATGTATTTTTTAGGCGGGGCTCGCTTGAGCCATGTGCTTGCATTGATAATCGCGGGCAGCGCTGGGCTTATTTTTGCTATAAAGGCAGCGCCTTACCGAATGGCTCGCTTTACTGTGTTTATTAATCCATCTTTGGATCCTCAAGGCGCTGGGTACCATATAAAGCAAGCTCTTTTAGCAGTTGGTTCAGGCGGTTTTACTGGACTTGGGCTTGGGCATTCGCGCCAGAAATTTTTGTATCTGCCTGAAGTAGTTGGGGACTCTTTATTCGCGGTTATTGCCGAGGAAATGGGGTTTGTGTTCAGCGTTGGGCTGGTATGCTTGTTTTTATGGTTTTTTTGGCGTAGTATAAAAATTTCACAACGCGCTGATGATTCATTCGGCAGATTGGTAGCGATTGGAATTGGAATATGGATTTGCACTCAAGCTTTCGTGAATATTGGGGCAATGCTTTCTATCCTGCCTTTGACTGGTCTTACTTTGCCTTTGATGAGCTATGGCAGAAGTTCGCTTATTATTACTATGGCAAGTATTGGAATTTTGCTGAATGTGTCCAAAAAATAAGGAATTCTAGTGTGTTCATTTTTCTCACTCCGAAGGGTTCCATCATTCTCGTTCAAAAAGCTGAACACTGCACAATTCTTTAACTATAAAACATGAAAATACTTCTTACCGGCGGAGGAACGCTTGGGAGCGTGAGCCCGCTGATTGCAATTTATGAGCAAGCAAAAAAAACCAACAAGAATTGGGATTGGTTTTGGGTTGGCACTCGTACTGGTGTTGAGCGAAAAGTTATTGAATCAATGAAGATTCAGTATGAATGGGTTCCAACCGCGAAATTGCGCAGGTATTTTTCTTTTAAAACAATTTTAGATCCATTTTTTTTGATAATCGCGTTTTTGCGCTCGCTTCTTGTCATTAGCACAGTAAAGCCAGATGTTATCATCGGAGCTGGCTCGTTTGTGAGCGTGCCTGTTATTTGGGCTGGGTGGGTCTTCCGCAAGAAAATTATTATTCATCAGCAGGATATCAGGCCTACTTTGTCAAATAAACTTTGTTCCTGGTGCGCCAGTAAAATCACAGTAAGTTTTGAAAAATCTTTGAGCGATTACCCAAAGGAAAAAACCGAATGGATAGGCAACCCTGTTCGGGACGCTTTGCTCGGAGCGAACGCGGATATCGCGCGCGAGAAGTTTGGCTTTCGTTCGGATCAGCCAATCATTCTTATCACTGGAGGATCGTCCGGCTCAAAAGCGCTGAATGAATGGGTATGGAAAAATCTAGGCGCTTTGTGCGCGCAATTCCAGATACTGCATCTTACGGGCAAGGATAAATCAAGCCCAAACATCAAGCATGAAAATTATCATCAAATAGAATTTTTAGGAGGGGATATGTTCCATGCGCTTGCTCTGGCTGATATGGTGATTTCCCGCGCTGGAATATCAATTATTACTGAATTGAGCTTTTTGGGGAAAGTGGCTGTGATTATTCCATTGCCTGGAACGCACCAGGAAGATAACGCGTTTTTTGTTGAGGAGGCGCATGCTGGTATTGTCTATCGCCAGGATAAATTGGATAGCCATGTTGCGCGGGATATTGTAAATCTGCTACATTCCCAAGACGAGCGCACTCGGTTGAGCCGGGCTATATCTGGATTAATGAAAAAAGGCGGAAGAGAACAGATGATTGAAATAATATCGGAGTATGAATCTAAATAACTACAAACATATTTACCTTATCGGTATTGGCGGGATTAGCATGTCTGCTATAGCCAAACTTTTTTTGCATCACAAAATCAAGGTGAGCGGATTTGATTTGGTTGAAAGCGACATCACTCGCGAAATTATGAAGCTTGGCGCTGAAGTTGTAATCGCGGACAAAAACGCGAAACTTCCGCAAGGCGTGGATCTTCTTGTGTTTTCAGAAGCAGTGCCAGAGAATGACGCTCTCCGAATTCAGGCGCAAGATCGTGGAATAAAACAATTAAGCGGTTCACAATTTTGGGGAGAATTTAGCAAAGACAAAAAAGTAATAGCCATTTCAGGCACAAATGGAAAATCAACCACCACAACTATGATAGGCCTTATGCTAGAGGAAGCAGGATTTGATCCAACCGTAGTTGTTGGAACGCGCGTATTGCAATGGGATTCAAATATCAGAATTGGAAAATCCGAATGGCTCGTGATTGAGGCAGATGAATACAAAGCCAAGATGCTTAACTACACGCCATATATCGCGGTTATCACCAACATCGCGGAGGATCATCTTGATTTTTATAAGGACTTGGATGATATAATCGCGCATTTCCAAAAGTGGATTGATAAAGTCCCGGATAATGGATTTATTGTTTTGAATCGGGATGATAAAAATTCACAAACATTGTCCGCGAACCAGAATAAATTGCGCAAGTTCGGCATTAAAGGAAACACAAATACGCGCGCCATTGGAATGACCACTTGCTCAGGCGTTGATTCTTGGACAGGAAGCAATGATTTTAATATTGTTGATGATAAACAAGATTGGGGCTTGGTAAAGATGAATGTGCCAGGCATGTTCAACGCGCAGAACGCGATCGCGTCTGCTTTGGCTGCTGATTTGGCAGGCGCAAAACGCAAAAAGATTATCAAGGCCTTGGAAAAATTCAAAGGCACTTGGCGCAGGTTTGAGATGGTAGGGGAGATAAACAGCGCGTTGATTGTGTCTGATTACGCGCACCATCCAGCTGGAATTGGCGCGACTCTTGAAGCGGCGCGGGGCTGGTATCCATTCCATCGCATCCTAGTTCTGTTCCAGCCGCATCACCATAACCGCACAAAAAAATTGTTTAATGATTTTGTTGGGGCGTTTGAGAAAGCAGATGAAGTAATAATTTCTGAAATTTATGACGTTGCTGGTCGCGAACAATCTGACGACCAAAGCGTGTCATCTAAAGATTTGGTAGAGGCAATATTATCTCGTCATCCCCTCGGAATACTCGGGGCAGGCTCTGAGCGAAGCGAAGCATCTCGTGGATTATCCGCAGATCATGTTTTCTACGCCCTAAACCTCGCATCTGCAGAACAACTCCTCAAGCAAAAAATAAAGCCAGAAGATGTAGTCATCATCATGGGAGCAGGGGATGTAGATAAGGTGGCTAGAAATATTGTCAAAACATAGCTATTGACACGAAATCAAAATTACCGTAATATACCCATATTCAATATACGCATAAAAAATGCACAAAAATTGAGTAATATTTGCGATTATTTTAAGAGGAAATACTCTTAAAGTAATTGAATTTGCTTTATTCATGCAAGAAAATAACAACCTATCAAACAATATATCTCAAGACAATGAAAAACAAAAAGGCGGCGAGCCCGAAGGTTTCAGCGTTAATAAAAAAGGATTTATAGAAGTAGATGGCAAGGTCTTAGAGCTTCTGCCAAACGCGACATTCAAAATTGAATTAGAAAACGGACACGAAATTTTGGCGCACCTTTCAGGAAGAATGAGAATGCATAAAATACGAATTCTTCCATTTGATAATGTAAAAGTTGAAATGAGCCCATATGACACCACCAAAGGGCGCATAACATATAGATATTAATTTTGATTATGAAAGTAAGAGCTTCGGTAAAACCAATGTGCAGAGACTGCAAAACAATACGCCGAAAAGGACGCGTAGTTGTAATCTGCAAAAATCCGAAGCATAAACAAAGACAAGGATAACCCATTATGTCAGCACGCATTTCAGGAATAAACATTCCAGACAACAAAAGAACCATAATCGCCTTAACCTATGTTAAGGGAATTGGCAATTCTCAAAGCAAAAGAATTTTGGCATCAGCAGGAATTGATGAATCAAAACGCGCCAAAGATTTGACAGAAGAAGAAGTAAATAAAATTCGAAATATTATTGATAAAGAAGGCATGTCTTTGGAAGGCGATTTAGCGCGCCAAATACACTCTAACATAAAGCGCTTGCGCGAAGTAGGCGCGTATAGAGGATTGCGCCATGCCAAGCATTTGCCAGTTCGCGGACAAAGAACAAAGACAAATTCCCGCACAGTGCGCGGAAATGTCCGAAAAACAGCAACCAGCGGAAAGAAAGGAGCCGCGCAAAAGACATAATAATATATGAGTGACCAAGAAATACAACCAAGTATTGCTGAACCAAAGCCAGAAAAATCTGCAAAATCAGGAAAATCAGCACTATCCTCCGCTAAAGCTAGGGCCGGCGTTTCAAAAAAGCGCAAGAAAAAGCAGAAAGTTTCCCTAAAACAAGGGATAGCCCATGTTACAGCAACATATAATAATACTATTGTGAGCATTGCTGATACTAAAGGAAATGTTTTTGCTTGGGCATCAGCTGGAAAGCTTGGATTTAAAGGACCTAAAAAATCAACCCCATACGCGGCTGGAATTGTTGTTCGCGATTTAGCTGATTTTGTGAAGCAATCAGGACTTAATCAAGTTGATGTTATAGTTAAAGGAGTTGGAATGGGCCGGGACGCGGCAATAAGAGGTCTTTCAGGGCTTGGGCTTCAAATTCAATCAATTAAGGACAGAACCGCGGTTCCTCACAATGGACCTCGTCCATCTAAACCAAGGAGAGTATAATATGGCGCGTGATTTAACACCAAAATTCAAACGATCCAGAAGAGAAGGCATGGATTTACATCCTGATTTGGATAAAGCAGGAACAGCCAAATCTCCTTTGATCAGGAAAGCTTATCGCCCAGGCGCGCATGGCCCGAAAATGAGCAGATCAAAGCTTTCAAACTATGGCGCGCAGTTGCGCGAAAAGCAGAAAGCAAAGCGCGTGTACGGCATTTTGGAGCGCCAATTTAGAAATTATTACAAAAAAGCATTGCGAGCTGGAGGACAAACCGGTGACGTTATACTTTCACTTTTGGAAAGCAGGCTTGATAATTCTGTGTATCGGCTTGGATTCGCGAAAACTCGGCCAGCGGCTCGCCAAATGGTAAGCCATGGACATATTATAATAAATGGAACAAAAGCAAAAACACCTTCAATTTTAGTAAAACAAGGCGATTCTATTTCAGTTATTCAAAGAATCGCGCAAGATCCTAAGTTTCAGGAAAAGATCCACGCCATTGATCGAAGAGTTCCTTCTTGGCTTACTTTGAGCGGCACTGAAGCAAAAGTCGTGGCAAACCCTGATATTGCTGAGCCGAAAATGCTTATTGATGTCCGCAGAATCGTTGAATTTTATTCAAGATAAAATAATTAGAAGTAAAAATATGGAATCAATTCCTCTTCCAAAAAATATACAAGTAGAGCCAGATGAAAAAGATCCAAATGCTGGCATAGTAACTATCTCTCCTCTTTATCCGGGATATGGGCCAACAATCGCGAACTCTTTACGCAGATGCATGCTTTCTTCATTGCCGGGGGCCGCGATTTTCGCTTTCAAAATAAAAGGCGCGACACATGAATTCACAAGCATTGACTATGTAAAAGAAGATGTTGTTGATATTTCTTTGAATTTAAAGCAAGTAAATATAAAGAGCCATTCTGATGAAGTTGTTCAGCTTACGTTAAAAGCTAATGGAGAAAAAGAATTGACTGCCGGGGATATTGAAAAGAATTCTGATGTTGAAATCGTGAGTCCTGACCAAAAAATCATGACCTTGACTGACAAGGCAGCTTCAGTAGAAATGACTCTCTGGATAAAGCCAGGCAGAGGATATGAAACAGTTGAATCACGCGAAGACATTGATCTTGAAGTAAACGCTATTTCAATTGATTCTATTTTTACGCCGATTCGACAGGTAGCGTACCAAGTTGACAGCGTGCGCGTTGGGGATAGGACTGATTTTGATAAAATAACCATGCGAGTTGAGACAAACGGAGGTGTTAGCGTTTCTGACGCGCTCAAAGAGTCCTCAAAAATTTTAGCTTCTCATTTTACTCTTATGAGCGAGTTTGACGCTATGCCTTCTTCTAGCGAAGAGGAAGAAGTTGTTTCAGAAGGAGAGGAAGATGTTCAATCAGTAGAAGATTTAGCCAAAGAAGAAGAAAAAGCAGAATAACTATGCGCCACAGAAAAGAGAAAATTCATTTAGGCAGAACTTTGACTCATAGAAAGGAATTGATTGCCCAGTTAGCAACGTCTTTTTTCTTATACGAAAAAATTGAAACCACAATTGCCAAAGCAAAAGCATTGCGCCCATACGCTGAAAAGCTTATTACTAAAGCAGGAAATGATACTGTGGCTGCGCGAAGAAGCGCGGATAATAAGTTAACCCATAAAAACGCGGTTAAAAAATTATTTGAAGTTCTGGGCCCTAAATACAAGGATCGAAAAGGCGGGTATACTAGAATCCAGCGCTCTGGAATAAGAAAAGGCGATAGCGGAGAAAAAGCAATTATTTCTTTAGTTGATTAATATGGATAGAAAAACGCATAAATTAGATGCCGCGAATATTTCATTAGGCAGATTAGCCACAAAGGCAGCTTTTCTATTGATGGGAAAGCACAAGCCAAGCTATGTTCCATATAAAGATGATGGTGATTTTGTTATAATTGAAAATTTTGAAAAAATTAAATTTACTGGCAATAAAATGGACCAGAAAATGTATTACAGGCCAACAACAAGGCCAGGAAAATTAAAATCAGAAACTTTGGGCTCTTTATTTGAGCGAAGGCCAAAAGAAGTTTTAAGAAAAGCAGTATTGGGAATGCTTCCTAAGAATAAATTACGCGCTAAAATGATTAAACGTTTAGAGGTTAAATAATATGCCAGAAGAAAAACAGGACAAATTAGGGAAAAATCCATTTGAAGGACGCAAATACGTACGCGGAGTTGGGCGAAGAAAATCATCGTCCGCTACTGTTCAATTATATGCCAAAGGCACGGGCAAGTTTTTAATAAACAAGCTTGAATTAAAAGATTATTTCGCTCGTCCTGATTTGATTGAGATTGCTAAGGCATCTTTGGAAAAATTAGGCAAATTAGATTCCACAGATATTAACGCGCGCGCTGCTGGAGGAGGAAAAAAAGGCCAAGCAGAATCAGTGCGCTTGGCAATCGCTCGCGCTTTAATCAGCCATGACGCGGATTTGAAGCCGCAGTTGCGTGCTGCTGGATTTGTGACTGTTGATAGAAGAGTGAAAGAAAGAAAAAAGCCAGGCCTTAAACGGGCGCGCAGAGCACCACAATGGTCTAAGAGATAATATTGATTTTAAAAGTCGCCCTCCGAATCGGTGGGCGACTTTTTTTTGTAAATATGCAATAATATATTTATGAATGCGCATCATCCAACCCAAGTAGTCCGCTCAAGCGCGGTTTATACTGTAGCGCTTATCTATCAGAAGATTTTGTCTTTCACGTATTTTAGCATTGTTGCGCGCGCTCTTGGGCCTGAAAAATTAGGCGCGTATATTTTCGCTTTAAGCTTTGCCGCGTTTTTCCAATTAGTGGTTGATTTTGGATTTGTTCCAATGGCAATTAGGACTTTTAGCCAGGATGATGAAAAAGATCAGAAACGCCATTTTCAGACATTTTTTACAATTCGCCTTATGCTCGCAGTGTTTGCTATTATAGTTCTGCATGCTATAGCATTTGCCTTGGGATATGATTCGCAATTGCGGACTTTGCTTGCTATTACATCAGTTATTATGATAATGGACGCGTTTACCGCGTTCTTTTACACGGTTTTCAGATCAAGACAAAATTTGCTGTATGAATCAATCGGCACTGCGATTTTCCAGACCATTGTTTTCACAACTGGCTTAATCGTTATCGCGCGGACAAATGATTTGCGATTTTTGTTGATGGTTATCTTCATTGGTAGTTTGTTCCATATTATCTTCTCATCAATCTTGATTGCCAAAAAAACGAACATATCTTTTAAATTATATTTTGATAAAGCAGTGGCGAAAATCTGGTTCGCGCGCGCGCTTCCGTTCTTTCTGGCTGCCGGGTTCATTAAGGCATACAACACTATTGATTCTATCTTAATAAAAAACATAGCTGGAAATGAAGCAGTTGGCTTGTTCGCGATTCCGGCAAAAGTGGTGTTCACTTTTCCGTTCATTGCGCTGGCAATTACAGCTAGCGTGTATCCGGCTATGAGCAATTACGCGAAATTCGCGCGTGATCGCCTGCAAAACGTGTTTACGCGCACGCTCTTGATCCTGCTTACTATATCGCTTCCCATTGCTGTGGGAATTAATCTTCTTGCGGAACCAATTGTTTTGCGCGTTTGGCCGGAATTTAGCGCCTCAATCCGCGGTTTGCAGATTTTAATCTGGGCTGTGGTGTTTTTGTATATTGAATATCCGTTTGGATCTTTGCTTAATGCCACTGGTAATGAGCGCAGAAACACTGTCAATCGCGGTATTCAGTTAATTGTGTTTATCGCGCTGAACCTGATTTTGATTCCTTTGTATGGATTTATGGGAGCTGTGTACACTGCTTTAGTTGGAAGCGTTTTGATTGTGTTCTTGGGCTGGCTTAGCGCGCGAAAAATTTTAAAAATATTTGATGCGAAAACAGTTATCACATTGATAAAACTGATTGCGTCTTCGGCTATTATGGGCGTTGCTGTTTGGTGGATCAGAGATGAATACTCATTTTTGATTGTGATTCCAGTTGCTGGATTTGTATATTTTGCTTTGCTCCTAATTTTGCGGGTCTGGCGAAAAAGAGATTGGGATTGGCTTGTGGGAGTGATGCGGTCTTAAAAAACGGTGTCAGGAGTCTTTTTGCGGTCAAAACGACTCCTGACACCGTTTTTTGTGCGGATAAAAAAAGACGCTCCGCTTAGTGCGCGCGGCGCGTCTTGCTTTTGGGCGGGAGAAAGAATCATGAGGATTTCATTGAATGAGCTGTTCTCCTTTCTGTAAAATTCGCTTGATGAACATCTTATTTTCTTTTATGAGTTTCCCGGATGAGCATGATCCTCTCACGCAGTAATCCAAGCGCTATACTTGAGGGAATCAGAAAGAAAATCTCCGGAAAACGGCAGGTAATAATGCTCACTGCCAAAAGGCCGGCCAGCAGTTTTTTCATGTCATTGCCGCCTCCTTTGCGCTTGACGGCTGCATTGACGCGGCAAAAGACATTTCTTCAGCCGCCAGATAAAGCATACCAGCCGCCTCATTTAATGCATAAGCTAAATTATACCTATCTTTTATTTCATCTTCCTTGGCATTTTCGCGAATTTCGTCTGCAAGCGTCGCAAAAAGATCTTGCAATGCGCTATAATCCAAATCCGCTAGAGTGATGGCAAGCTCCTCCATTGAAATAAATCCTTGCACTGTTTTTGGGTGTCCCATTTTGCTTCTCCTTTTTGATGTAAATGTGCATCCCCTCGCTAGTTGCTTTTAATCTAATACAGGGCTATGATTTTGTAAAGGTATGAAAAAGCCATTGCTTATAACTTATGAATATCCGCCAGACATCGGCGGAGTTGGGAAGTACTTGGAACAGGAAGTGCGTGGTTTTGAGGATGCGCAAAATTCTGTGATTGTTATGCGAGCGCGGGATTATGAAATGTCGCTTTGGCCGAATTGGTTGCCTTTGATATTTCATGTGCGTAAATGCTTTCAGTCCGCTAAACGGTCGGCGACCCTTGGTAGGGGTCGTGGACCGCTGACACCGCTGACAGGGCAGTGCGACGCAATTTGGGTGTCGCATATTCTGCCTGTCGGATATATTGCTTTAGTTTACAAAAAATTATTTAAGATTCCGTATCGCGTGTATTTGCATGGATTAGATTTGGTGCGTCCGCGCAGGTCATTTTGGAAATCGTTCTTAGTGCGTCGTATACTATTAAACGCGGATGAAATTATCGTGAACAGCAACGCAACAGCCAAGTTGTTGGCATATTATTCTATTCCTGTTTCAGTAGCGCTCGTGAAATATACGAGCGTAAATTTCCCCTCCTGTATTCAGAGCCTGTCCCGAGTATTCCGAGGGAGGGGGATTAAGGGAGGGTCTCGCGGACACTATGAAAGCATTGGTAAATCCTTGCGAGAAAAATATAATCTAGAAAATAAAAAAATTCTTCTTACAATCAGTCGGCTGGTAAAACGAAAAGGAATTGACTTAGTTATCCGCGCTTTGCCGGATGTGTGGAAGGAAATTCCGGATTTAACATATGTTG
>PCVT01000026.1 GCA_002787075.1 Parcubacteria group bacterium CG11_big_fil_rev_8_21_14_0_20_41_14 | reverse complement strand
ACGCAACCACTACAAAGAGTTTTTATGTTGGAACAAGTAATCTGGTGGTCAAAGAGAGCGGCAACGTTGGCATTGCCTCATCCACCCCAAATTGGATATTTTCCGTCAACGACGGCGTAAACGGCTTTGCGGTCAACTCATCAGGCAGTATCATCCAAGGGGGGCATCAAGGTGCTGTTATAGAAGTTTCCTACGGTGGCACTGGAGCCGCAACATTAACGGACGGCGGCATTCTGCTTGGTTCAGGCACAGGAGCGATTACTCCTATGGATGTTTTGGGTGATGGCGTGATTGTGGTGGGGGACAATGTTACTGACCCCGCGATCATACAGGCGTTTACCTCATCAACCGGGACTCTTAGGCACGAGGTCGGCGGCCTTGAGCTGGATGTATCCGCCATCACCACCGGCGGACTGGTGCGGGGAGCGTCATCAGGCGCGTTTGAGATTTTAACGCTCGGAACAGCCGGGCAGATTCTTGGCTCCGTTGGCGGGCAGATTGGGTATATTTCCACATCAACATTCGCGCACCTTTCGGACAATAATGTGTTTACCGGAACCGGCAATACTACTTTTGCCGGAACATTGGGCGTTGCCACCACCACCCCCTGGGGTCGGCTCTCTGTGGAAGGCCAGGGCACGCTGCCTGGGTTTGTGGTGAGCGATACAGATAACAACACGGATTTTATTGTTGACGCGAATGGCAGAATCGGCATTGCAAAAACAAATCCAACTTTCCAATTAGATGTTACCGGCAATGCCCGTTTTACCTCTTTGGTGGATGCGTCGCATTTTGTGGCGACTTCCACTTCCGCCACTTCCACTTTTAACTATATAGCATCCGGAACCGGTAATTTGGAAATCGGGGGCAATACCAGCGCTGATAATGTCATCATCAACCGCTATGGCGGCAACCTGGGCATTGCCTCATCCACTCCAAATTGGATATTCTCGGTCAATAATTCGCCAAATGGTTTTGCCGTGAACTCATCAGGAAATATCGTGCAAGGTGGATACACGGCTAACGTCATTGACGAGGCATACATTGATTTAACCATAGCAAGGGATTCAGAATTGCCCGTAGGAGCTAATCCTAGCGGTACTGTGGGGCTTACAGCAGTCAATGGCTCTGCTACTACCTTTTTACGCTCTGACGGGGCTCCTGCTCTCTCACAGGCGATTGTACCCACTTGGACAGGCACGCATACATTCAGCAACGCAAC
>PCVT01000078.1 GCA_002787075.1 Parcubacteria group bacterium CG11_big_fil_rev_8_21_14_0_20_41_14 | reverse complement strand
TGCGCCGGAGAAGCCGGCGGAATTTTGGCTTGGCATCCCGACAGATTAGCTCGCAACTCCATAGATGGCGGAAAGATTATTTATCTGCTGGACACAGGAAAAATCCTAGATCTTAAATTTCCAACATTTTGGTTTGATAGCACGCCACAAGGGAAATTTATGCTGAACATTGCCTTTGGCCAGAGCAAATACTATGTGGATAATTTGAGCGAGAATATTAAGCGAGGCCACCGCCAAAAACTGCGGAAAGGAATATGGCCGGGGTTTGCGCCGCTTGGTTATCTCAATAATTCTCGGACAAAGAGCATAGACCTTTTGATAAAGAAAAATCGGTGTTGGTGAGAAAATGTTTTGAACTCTACGCTACCGGCGACAATACCCTGAAAAATGTTAAGCAGTTTTTGGCGGACTCAAGACTCGACAGCTACAAAGGCAATGTTCTCTCAACTTCCTGTGTCCAGCGGATGTTAAAGAACCCTTTTTATTACGGAACTTTCCGCTTCAATGGCGAGCTATACGAAGGAAGCCATGAGCCAATTATTTCCAAGAAACTTTTTGATAATGTTCAACAAGTGATGAATAATCGCGGCAAGAAGAAACGGAAGCGAAAACACGAGTTTGCTTTTTCGGGCTTTATGAGATGCGGAAAGTGTGGCTGTCTCATTACCGCTGAAACGCAAAAGGGACATATTTATTATCGTTGTACTAAGAAAAAGCAAACCTGTAATGAAAAGTATCTCCGCGAGGAGGCACTTGTTGAACAGATGAAATCCGTCATTCAAAAAGTTTCTATTCCCGACGATTGGGCAGACAATATGCTGGCCGAGCTAGACCGTGAAAAAACGAGTATCCAAAACGAGGGTGTTGCTTTTGTTCAAAATCTGAAATCCCGGAAAGCGGAAGTTGAGCAGAAAATAGATCGGCTTCTTGATATCTACATCGAGGGCAAAGGCATATCGCCGGACGAGTATCAAACCAAGAAAGCAAAACTCTTGAACGAAAAAGCCGATATTGAACAAGAAATCCGGGATTTTGAACAAAAGGGAAATAATTGGCTCGAACCGATGCGAGAAGTGATTTTATTGAGTAGCCAAGCCAAAATTCTTTTGTCGCAGGGCGACAAAAC
>PCVT01000061.1 GCA_002787075.1 Parcubacteria group bacterium CG11_big_fil_rev_8_21_14_0_20_41_14 | reverse complement strand
GCCCATATACCATCTGGCTTGAGCATTCTGGGCATTTCTCGTTGATGGGTTTGGCAAAGAAAGCAGTTTTGCATTTTGGGTATTGGTTGCACGCGTAAAACGTTCTTCCTGTTTTTGATTTCTTTTCAATAATTTCGCCTTTAGAGCATTCTGGACACGTAACACCAGTTACTTTTTCTATGTTTTTAATTCCTTTGCATTCAGGATATTTTGAGCATCCTAAGAATGTGCCGAATCGTCCATGCTTTACAACCATAGATGCGCCACATTTTTCGCATTTTTCATTCGTGGTTTCTGCTTGTTCTGGCTTTCCATCATCGCCCAAGGGTTTTGTGCTTTTGCATTCCGGGTATCCAGTGCAAGCTAGAAATCGGCCGAACCGTCCAGTTTTAATAATCATAGCAGAACCGCATTTGTCGCATTTTTCATCTGTTGCTTCTTCTGTTAAATCCTTTTTATCCAAAGTTTTTGTTTTTTCCATAAGATTCTTTTTAAATGGTTCATAAAAATCATTAAGAGATTTTTCCCAGTCAAGCTTGCCTTGAGCGATTTCATCTAGTTCATCTTCCATTTTCGCGGTAAATTTGTAATCAGTAATAATTTTAAAATGCTCAACCAAGATATCAGTCACCAAAAAAGCAATATCAGTTGGCTTTAAGCGTCGGTTTTCAATTCGTTCAACATAGCCCCTATCAATCACAGTTGATATGGTTGGCGCGTAGGTTGACGGCCTGCCGATTTCAAATTCTTCTAAGGCCTTTACAAGAGAGGCGTCTGAATATCTTGCTGGCGGCTCAGTGAAATGCTGGTTTGGATCAATCTTGCTAGCATCAACTTGCTCTTTTTCTTTGAGCTCTGGCAGAAGATCTTCTTTTTGAACTGCTTTATAGATTTTCAAAAATCCGTCAAATTTGATTGTTTGCCCAGTTGCTCTGAAAATATATTCCGCGTCTGTTTTTGTTGAAACATCAATAGACGTGTTATCCATAATCGCTTCAGGCATTTGGGAGGCGATAGCGCGGCGCCAGATTAAATCATATAACCGATGCTGATTTTTATCCAGCCCACCATCAACAATCTCAGGCGCTTGAGCTGCTTCAGTTGGCCTAATTGCTTCGTGCGCTTCTTGG
>PCVT01000089.1:205-5520 GCA_002787075.1 Parcubacteria group bacterium CG11_big_fil_rev_8_21_14_0_20_41_14 | reverse complement strand
TGTTAGCGGAAAATCTACCTGAAAAATATAATACCTTTGTGGGCGAACGCGGCATAAAGCTTTCTGGCGGAGAGCGCCAGCGCATTGCCATTGCGCGCGCGATTCTGGCGAATACTCCTATTCTGATTCTGGATGAGGCAACTTCCAGCTTGGACAGTGAGTCAGAATCTTACATTCAGCAGGCCTTAGAAGAATTAATGCGCGACAAAACAACCATTGTCATCGCGCATCGGCTCTCCACTATTCTGAAGATGGATCGAATTGTTGTTATGGACAAAGGCGAAGTGGTTGACACGGGAACACACCAGCAATTGGCAAAGCGCGCCGGCATCTACAAAACACTCTGGAAAATTCAGAGCCAAGGGTTTATTGCATAAAATATCTGCCAAATAATCGGCTCACACGGTATGATCCGATTACTGCTCAATGGCTAAGCCGGCTGAGCCATTGAAAATTTTACTTCTGTTTCGCTTTCCTGCGCTCCTCGTTCTCATCCAAAACAATCTTGCGCATGCGGATATTCAAAGGCGTAATTTCAACTAGTTCATCGTCCCCGATATATTGCAAACTATCTTCCAAATCCATTACATGGGGCACGCTAAAATGCTCAGTCACGCCCTCGCCTTTGCTTCTCATATTGGAAAGTTCCTTTGCTTTGGTTGGGTTCACGCGCAAATCCCCGGGCCGAGAATGCTGGCCAATCACTTGGCCTTTATACACCTGCACTTGCGTGCCTAAAAACAAAGCGCCCCGCTTTTGGATATTCAAAAGTCCATATGAATTGGTTTGTCCTGATTCCATGGAAACGAGCGACCCTTGTTCCCGCTCGCGCCAGCTAGCCGCGTCTTGAGCATATTCATGAAACACGCTGTGCATAATGCCCATTCCTTTGGTGTCAGTTAAAAATTCGTTACGATACCCAAACAATCCGCGTGTTGGAATTAAAAATTCCATGAATGAGATATTGTTCTCGGTTCTAGTTTCCTGCATAACGCCATTGCGCTTTCCTAGTTTTTCTATAACCGCACCCGCGTAATCCTGCGGCACTTCAATAGCAACCCATTCATATGGTACTAATGTTTTTCCATCTTCTTCTTTGGTGATAACATGGGGCCTGCCTACTTGCAATTCATATCCTTCCCTGCGCAAACGCTCTATCAAAATAGCCAAATGTAATTCTCCTCTTCCTGACACGATCCAGGTTCCATCGTCCGCGTCCTCAACACGCAAAGCCATGTCTGTCTGCAATTCTTTATGCAACCGTTCCCGAACTTGGCGGGATGTTGAAAATTGGCCTTCTTTGCCTGAGAAAGGAGAATTATTTACCATGAACTGCATTTTCACTGTTGGCTGATCCACATCTAAAAGAGGCAAAGCAATTGGGTTGTCTTTGTCTGCGATTGTCTCGCCTATGGTGATGTCTTCTATGCCAGCTATTGCCACAATGTCGCCTGCTTGTGCCTGCTCTGCTTCCACGCGGTCTAATCCAGTAAAGGTCATGAGCGAGGCGACACGCGCTTTTAATTGCTCTCCATTTCGATTGATATGGATAATATCTTCTCCAGCATGAATAGTTCCATTATGGATTCTGCCGATTCCGATTTTGCCTTTGAAATTATCTTGCGCAAGAGTTGTAATAAGCATTTGTAAGGGCTTATCTGCTTTTCCGGTTGGCGCTGGAATTTCTTTTAAAATAGTTTCAAAAATCGGGCTAATGTCTGTCATTTTGGATAAATCCTGTTCTAGCCCGGCTTTGCCTTGTTTCGCGGACGCAAACACTATTGGGAAATCCAAGAGCCTGTCTTCTGCCCCAAGTTCCACGAACAAATCAAATGTTTTGTTCACTGCTTGATCTGGATTTGCGCCGTCTTTGTCAATCTTATTTATGACAACAATAATTCGCAATCCCAAAGACAATGCTTTTTTGAGCACAAATCTGGTTTGCGGCATGGGCCCCTCTTTCGCGTCTACAAGAAGAAGGCACCCTTCTGACATAGAAAGCACGCGTTCTACTTCTCCACCAAAATCCGCGTGTCCTGGAGTATCAATGATGTTGATCTTCGTATCTTGTTTATCCGCCGTAGCTTTAGCGGAGGAGGACCACACAACTGAAGCGTTTTTTGAAAAAATAGTAATGCCCCGCTCTTTTTCCAGATCATTGGAATCCATAATCAAATCTTTGTTTGAATTTTCCTTTGAAAGCTTGGTATTTGCCTGACGCAAAAGCGCGTCCACTAAAGTGGTTTTTCCATGGTCAACGTGGGCTATGATTGCTATGTTTCGGATGTTCATATATAGATTTCTCCCCCTGCCAAGGGGGGTTCTGTTTTATTTCTCCCCCTGCCAAGGGGGCTTCTGTTTTATTTCTCCCCCTTTGCTAAGGGGGAGAGACAGAGGGGGTTCTTACCGTGGTTTATAGTATATAAAAAACCGCTAAATGCGGCATTGAATAAGCAAGGATTTAGTTCAATGACTAGATTATATTAGTATAAAATGAGGAGGATGTCAAGCTTCTGACAAATTTTCATCCTTTGAAAAGCATATTTCCCCTGTTTGGGGCAGATGAAACTTTTTGACTACATATTCAATGAGTTGTTTTGTCAACCGCGCCCTGTCTTTCGCGCTGGAAAGATATATTTTTTCGTAACGCTTAAAAAAATTCTTGTCAATTTCTTTGATTCTGCTTCCCACGTTAGAAGATTTTGGCAGCCACTCCTTGTGCAATTCAAAAAAGATTCTAACTATCTTTTCCATAATCGCATTCCATGAATGATAGGATTGCGCGCTGCCTGGCTTATTCAGGATATGCAAAAACAAAGTGCAAAGATAGCCAGCTTCTTTGGGATTATTTTTAGGACCGAGCGCCCAAATCTTTTTCGCCTGTTTCTGTAGTGCGTTCATGCGCCCTGATTTGTCGTAAACGATTTCACCATGCGCGATAATTCCAAGTTCGGCATTCGCAACCGCGTCGCGCGTGAAATCTTGCTTGCGGATAATATCCGGCGTGGCGCAGCAAATATCCACCAAAAGCCCTTTGTAGCGGAATGTTTTGTAGTATGATTTCCCTTTGCTAACAAGCACAGTAAAATCGTAATCACTGTCTTCTGTAAAATCCCCTTCCTGTCTGCTCCCAGTATAAATAATGCCTTCACAACAAGAAATTTTTTTAAGTTTTTTCACTATTAAATTTACATTTTTATCCATAAGAAAATTGATTGTTATTTTATGCAACTAGCATATATACAAAATATCTACCTAACAATATGCACATTTATTACGTCAATAATACCTCAATCCTCATACCAGCCACTGCAAATATCAAGCCAATGCCTAACCGGCCCTACTCCCCATATCCTTTATCTTTCCACCACCCTATCCACTCCCTAGAAGAATAACCAGAACATCGCTTAATCTGCTGCATGGTTCCGATTGGAGTTGATTTTTGGTTAAGCGTGACCTTACAAACCAAGTGCCATCCGGGTTTTGTGTAAATCTCATCATCCCCGACCGTGTTTGATCTTCTAAACCCATGCGCCAAAAGAAACGCAATTATTTCTTCCGTCCTCCTGTTCTTAAAGCGCCTAGGCATACATATCAGCCGTTGACTGATTGAAAATTTCAAATTCAACCGGCGCGAACAAATTTTTTACGCCATACCAAATCGGAATCAAATAAAACAAAATATAATACTTCAGCGGAGGCCTGTTATTGATGCTTCTGACTAATTTCGGATTCCGGGACACTGATTCAAAAATGGCCTTAGTCCCGTTCACCAAGCGATGCATGACCAGTTCAGAAGTTTTGTCTGCTTCAACATATCCGGTTTCCTTACAAATCCCAACAAAAGAATCCTCTTTCTCATAAATGAGAAAAGTGAATTTTCCTTTTTTTATTGTATTTTCCATACGCATATATTATACCACGAATTTAAGAACATACCTTATCATGCCTTATCCACAGAGTCAACCAAAAAACCAATGGCTAAACTAGTTTAGCCATTGGCGCGAGAATGAATCAAATAAATTTTATCTTCCAGCTCTCCTTCCAGCGCCAGCGCGCCTGCGAGAGTTGCTAAACGAAGGTCGGCGACCGGCAAACCCGCCAGAAGAGCGCGTACCGCGGAAACCGCGCACTACTCCCCTGCCGCGCGAATCGGGCCGGTCAGAACGATCATCAACATACAAAGCGCGCATAACAGCGTCGCTTGACTGAGCAAGCTTAGGAAGCGAAAGAATAGGAATAGTTTGTTTAATCAACCGTTCAATCTGCTTAATATCGCCTCTTTGATCTGGAGTGGCAAAAGAAATCGCCTTGCCAGACAATCCAGCCCTGCCAGTTCTGCCGATTCTATGAACATAATCCTCTGAATTTTCAGGAAGATCATAATTAACTACCAAAGTAATATCAGACACATCAATACCGCGAGACGCGATATCAGTCGCAACCAAAACGCGATACGCGCCAGATTTGAATCCAGCCATTGCCTGCGTGCGTTGGGCAAGAGAACGGTTAGAATGAATTTCAGTGGCAGAGTGGGACATAGCATTTACCACGCGCGTAATTTTCTTGACTGAATATTTTGTGCGCGCGAACACAAGCACTGAACCAGAGTTCTCTGCCAAAACTTTTTCCAAAAGCGGAAGTTTTGCCTGCTTATCAACAATAAAAATTTCCTGCTCAACACCCTCAGCCGCTGTACCAGACGGCGCCACTTCAATGCGCAAAGGCATTTTCATAAACTTGAGAGCAATCTGCGCGATTGCCTGAGGCATGGTCGCGGAAAACAAAAGAGTTTGACGCTCTTTAGGGGCTTGTTCTAAAATTCGCTTGATGTCCGGCAAAAAGCCAATATCAAGCATGCGGTCTGCTTCATCCAAAACAATCATATTAACATTTTTGAGCGAAAAAATATTCTGGCTCAAATGGTCAATCAATCTGCCCGGAGTCGCGATAACCACATGCGGATTGTTTCTAAGAGCGCGCATCTGCATATTTGCTGAAGCGCCTCCAATTATTACAACGCTTTTAAGGCCTAGAGAAGCGCCAATCTGGCGGATCATGTCATCAACCTGTAAAGCAAGCTCGCGCGTTGGAACCAAAACTAAGGCCTGGCCTTTAACTTGGGCAAGACGCTGTAAAATAGGCACTGCGAACGCAAGTGTTTTTCCTGTGCCTGTTTGGGCGATTCCAACTATATCCTTTCCTTCCAAAGCGCTTGGAATGCATTGGTGCTGGATAGGGGTTGGCGTAATAAAATTCTTTGCCTGCAAAATAGCAAGCAATTTGGGCGCAATGCCCAGTGTGCTGAACAAATG
>PCVT01000089.1:0-157 GCA_002787075.1 Parcubacteria group bacterium CG11_big_fil_rev_8_21_14_0_20_41_14 | reverse complement strand
ACTGATATGACACATAAGAGGTTTGAGTCTTTGCCCGTAAATTAATGGCAAAACTGATTAAGATACTATGATAGCATAAAGGATGGGGAAAGTCAAGGCACTGCGGTGTAACTATTCACAACTCTGAGCGGGCTTTTTTAAGCACTGGCAAAACAAC
>PCVT01000108.1 GCA_002787075.1 Parcubacteria group bacterium CG11_big_fil_rev_8_21_14_0_20_41_14 | reverse complement strand
TATCAATCCTTTATAAACACATTGCTGGACCGCGAAGTGTCAAAAACAAAGTTTGATGTATTTTGATGATGCCGAAAACGATCCAATGCCAGAACTATACTTCACCGCGAACTGGAAAACCATAAAAGCCTTTTTCAAAAAAGAAACCACAATGATCGCGGAAAATCTTTTGAAATAAATTCACTTCATCACCTTATCCCAGAACACAATAGCGCTAAAAACCGCGAAAAACGCGATTTCCACCCAAATAATAGTCTTTCGCCACCATACCGGCTGAAACTCTTTTGCCAGCTCTCTACGATTCAAAAAGTAAGTCAAAACCAAATGCACAAGCATGGCAAACGCGTTAATAACCGCGCCAAGAACAATCAAAGCGCGCGGCTCATTGAATCCGGCCATCATCACAACTGTGCCAAACAAGATAAACAGCCAAAGCGTGGCATAGAACATTTTTGACATGTTGTACTGCTTGCCAACTGATTCGCGCCTGATAGCGATATTTTCAACAATGATTCTTGAACAGGATTCAAATACCCCAATTTGGGTTGAGAGAAGCATCACTCCACCAACCAGCAAAAATATAATTCCAACAATCGGCGCAATAGAAGAACTTATAATTCCATTTTCAAGCAAGATAAAATCAATCCCCTCTTTAGTGCCAGATTGGCCATGCACCGTGATATATGCCAAAAACGCGAGCATGGTCATTGTGAACGCGCCAGTAAACCAAAACACAATCGCGTGCTCTGTGTTAATTTTCTTCCACCACTGCTTAAAACGCGCTGTATTCTCTTTATTACTCTCAAACGAAACCTGAGTTGAAGCGCTCACCTGCGCGCGCGCCTTACCTGTTATAGGACTCGCAATTTTGCCTGCGTATTTTCCCATGCCATAGCCCTTGTCTTTTATATACAAAGATTGCGCCAAGTTAAGATTGCCCCCAGCCCCTGCGTACGCGAACGCGGACAAAAACACTGCCAAAGCAATTCCCTCTGGCACAAAAGTATATCCATCTCCTATGCCGACTAATCCCTGACCCAAAGCAGACCAATCAGCTGCTTTCGCGAGCAAAACAGTTATCACGGTTATAAACGGCACGCTGATAAGAATAATCCATTTTTGAAATGTTTCAACAATTTTATATAATGACGGGCCAATAGTAAACAAAAGCCCAGTTATGATAAGAAGCGCGATTGCGATATAATGCGTGTTTTGCTCTATGCCAAATACTTTTCCGATTAAGACCGCGGACGCCGCACTCATGCCAGGCCAGCCAAATCCAATGAATGATGAAACCATGAACCAATATGGCAAGCCGCGCCACATGCGATTAAAGCCCACAAATACGCTCTCGCCTTTTACTAAAGCATATCTTTCAATTTCCATGTTCATGAAAAACTGAAAACTGACCCCCAGTACCGCGGCCCAAATTATGCCCATGCCGTAATTGGATGATAAATACGGCCAGAGTATGATTTCCCCGCTACCAAGCCCAAGGCCAATCAAAATAAAGCTTGGGCCAATTAATTGGCGCAAACGAGGCGCTTTAGGAAATGGTTTTGTTTGGGTTTTTGTGTTTGTTTTGAGCATACTACTTTACCCGTCATCCCCTCGGAATACTCGGGGCAGGCTCTGAGCGAAGCTGATGTATTCATCAGCGAAGCCGAAGG
>PCVT01000188.1:6123-8101 GCA_002787075.1 Parcubacteria group bacterium CG11_big_fil_rev_8_21_14_0_20_41_14 | reverse complement strand
GTCTTTTAAAACCTTATCAAACTGCTGTAAACGAACAATATGGGCTTGAGCATCATGACCGTCATAAAAGTTTGGACCCCAAAAAGTCCGCATCGCCAACAAACCCAACAGCAACAAAATAACCAATTTTAACTTCCCCATACCCAGCCAAAGTATTGATAGAGGCTAAAAAGACCGATTAAATTTAATCCAACCGCACCGGCAACTAAATATCCGGGTTTAACCCAACGGCTCAACCCCCAAACAAATAAAATCATTTGGGCAGCAATGGCTGGGTAAAAATACCGTCCCTGAATCCCATACAATTGGCCGGTTTGGCTAAAAACCAAAAAGTCATTAGCAATCACCACCCCGGCCTGAATGAGGACTGCCAAAACCAACCACTTCGCTTTTGGCCAAACTTGAATTAAACCAAAAAAACTCAACAAGGTCAGAATTTTTAAACCGGGATAAACTCCAATCGGCATAGTTTTTTCCAGCCAGCCAAACACTCCCCAATACCAGGCAAAAATCTGGTGATAATGGACCCGAATAAATATCTGTACATATTCAATGGTCTTGTAAAATATTTGTCCATTCGACAGTAACTGAATTAACTGATTGGCGTAATCAGCATAATCTTTTAAAGGTACAACGTATAAATACCGGTCCAGCCATGAATATTGGCCGCGGACCACCTGATTAATAACCGGATTCAACCAAATAAAGCCGATAAAACTTAGCACCAGCGAACCGATAATAATAATCCTTGGCTTTTTAGGTAAACAAAACGGCAGCAGCAACCACAAAAAAATCAAATCCGGCTTAATCAAAATTCCGACCAAAGCGGTCAATAACAGCCAGATAATTTTCCCTTTATTAACCGCCAAATAAATAAACAAGGTTGCAGCCAATACCCCTAAAGCTTCATAGGAAACACCGTTTAAAATAAAACTAAAACCCGGATGAAAACTGACTCCGGCGGCGGCGGCTAAGCTTAGCCAGGATTTTTTAGTTAATTTAATACTGATTAAATACACCAGCCAAATTGTGATTAACTGGCAGATTAAAGAAAAAAATCTGACGCTGAAAAACTGCCATAAAAACGACTGATTGGCAAGTAACCGGTAAATTTGGGCGGCGGCAGAATAATATAATCCCGGCCGCTTGAGCGAGGTTAAATAAGGATTAGCGATAAATTCTTTTTTAGCTTCCGGGTTAATTGATTTAATTTTTCCCAGCCAATTTTTCGGATATCCCTGCCAAACCGGATGTTCGATTTTCCAGTTAAAATTAACAATTTGGCTGACAGAAAAAAGTTCTTGCGAAGTCACTACCTCCCGGCGGGGATGCGGCCGGCGGTTTTCCTCAGCTAAAAATTGCACATAGGCAAAATGACTGGGTTCATCAGGAATTTGAAAAATCGGCGTAAAAAATAACCAAATTAAGCCTTTAAAAAAGGAGGCAACCAATAAAATTATTAACCACTTATTTTTCATGACGGAATAGTTTAAATAATTGAATTGAGAAAATTACAGAAAAAATAAAATATAAACCCAAGGCGATTATCAGCCACCAGCCTTTGGCAAAAAAGGGTTTATATTGGCTGGCCTGGATAATAAAAGTGTTAAGACTACTGGTGTCGTAATATGAACTAACCACTGTATAAAAAGCAATCCAGTTTAATCCAATAAACCACAAGTTAAGCAGAATTAATAATTTCGACCAAATTGCCTTTATCCCCATTACCAACAACACCATTTGTGGCACGATCACCGAGAAATAATATCTACCCTGAATGCCAAAAGGGAAGCCGGCATTTCTGACATGCTGCCAGTCCCAGAAAAACAGAGCCAGAAAATAAACCAGCGCCGACCAAACAATAATCCAAAACCCGGGCTCAAATTTTCGTCGGAAAATTTTGATCATCAAGCCGATTCCGGCTGCCAATAGCAACTTCATCATTACCTGATTGACCCAGCGCGGCAAAGTCAAACTC
>PCVT01000188.1:1447-5909 GCA_002787075.1 Parcubacteria group bacterium CG11_big_fil_rev_8_21_14_0_20_41_14 | reverse complement strand
TCCCCAAGGCAATTAAAAATTGGGGTTTGTTGATAAAACCCAAAATCATCACTAAGGCTAAACCTAATAAATTTAGCCAATCCAATTTCCGCCTGATTTTTAAACAAAAATAAATTACCGCCGTAAATAATAAATTATGCAGATTGTCACCGGAAACCCCGGCGGCCACAAAAGACAGCATCGGCTGAAAAGAAGTTAAAACCGCCACCGACACTGCTGCCCTTGGCTCTTTGGGGAAAACTTCTTTGCCAATAAGCCATGCCAACCAAACCATCAATGCATGGCTAAACAGCCAGAAAAGCCTTAAAGCAAACACCCGGATAAAAATATCCTGATTGTAAAAAAACTTATAAATTAGCCCTGACACCCGGTAAAAAAAATGCGGATAATAGGCCGACTCCGGATCTTTAAACTCTTTTCTGGCTGATAAAGGCAGAGTTTTTATTTCTTCTTCGTACTTGCCGGTGTAACTATCGGTATATTCCAAACGATAATCGGGCCGGTAAGTAAAATCATTGTTACCGTATTTATTCCGGTAAGTTCCCAGGCGCTGTTCGGATATAGCGATTTCCTGATTAAGGTCATTGGTCCGGCCCATCGGCAAAGTCCCGCCCTCTGCCAAATAGGCCACATGGCCGAAATGGGCTTGTTCATCAGGAAAATGCCAGAGGGGTACCAACAATGACCAGACAAGGCCAGTAATTAAGGTAAAGATTAGGGTTAGTTTAAAGATTTTTCCCATAGAATCCAAGATAATTTAATTATATAATGATTAAAATGAAATATCAGCTTAAACTACCAAAAAAAACCGATTATCCAAATAGTTTGAAGGTCCTGGATCATCCCAACAAATCAGCTGAATATCAGCAGGTAATTGAGGCTTCGGCTTCGGCTTATTTTGAAACAAAAGGACCAACTAGGTGGTTATTCAGGAAGCGGTTGGAAACTGTTTTGAGTTATATTGCAAAAGTGGGCAAAGTGGATAAATTGCTTGATGCAGACACTGGGATTGGTTTTTTCTTACCCTCTTTAAGTGAAACTGCTAATCAGGTTGTAGCGATAGATAATACTAATTTTTCTTTGCACTATGCTCAATTTATGGTTAAAAAAAGAAAGATTGATAATGTCCTGTTTAAAAAAATAAAGCTGGAAAACTTAGATTTTAAAGATCAACAGTTTGGGGTAATAGTTTGTCTGAACGTGTTAGAACATATTCCGCCTCAAAACCTTAACCAGGTCATGGCTGGTTTTTTTAAGATCTTAAAACCTGGCGGTTACTTGATTGCCGGCTACCCCAACGAGGGCTCTTGGATTTTTGATTTTTTGAAAAATTTTGAAAGACAACTTCTCCGCCGCCATATTTATCAGGCGTTAAAAGATACCGGCAGAAAAAAATTTCACACCCTGGGTCATGTCGCCACGGCAACCCAAATCAATCAAGCAATAGATAAAAAATTTTCAAAAGTGGCTTTACGGGATTTGCCTTTTAAACTGATAACGCTTTATCGGCTGGGTTTATATCAAAAACAGGGTAGGATGAATTAGTATGATCAGCCTGGTAATACCCATATTTAACGAGGCCTTAAGCCTCAAGCAACTAATCGCGGAAATAAATAAAGTTTTGCTGCCAATGAAGATTGACTTTGAAATTATATTTGTTAATGATGGCAGCACTGATAATTCCGAGGCTATAATTGACCGCTTAAAACAAAAATCGCCGCAACACATTAAAAGTATCCGCCTAAGAAGAAATTTCGGGAAAGCCACCGCCTTGTCTGCAGGATTTAATATGGCAAAAGGTAAAGTGATTATTACTATGGATGGCGATCTCCAGGACGACCCTAAAGAAATCCCTCACTTTATCAAAAAAATTGAATCCGGTTTTGACCTGGTTTCCGGATGGAAACAACACCGCCGTGACTCCCTGATAAAAAATACTTCATCAAAATTATTCAACTTGGTAACCAGAAAAGCAACCGGGATCAACCTCCACGATTTCAACTGTGGCTTCAAAGCCTACCGAGCTGAAACAGTCCACCGTTTGGCACTCTATGGTGAACTGCACCGCTATATCCCTGCCCTCATTGCCGCCCAAGGATACCAGGTAGGTGAAATCTTGGTCAATCACCGGAAAAGACGCTATGGCAAGTCTAAATACGGGGCCTTACGCTTCATTTACGGCTTTTTTGACTTGCTGACAGTAATTTTTATTACCAAATACCGCTTGCGGCCGCTACACATGATTGGACCAATAGGTTTAATCTTTTTCTTAAGCGGCTTGGCCGGAGCAACCTACCTAACCTACGAAAAACTGATTCTGAACCAAACAATCGGCAACCGGCCCTTGTTGCTGCTTTCGGTTATGTCAATGATTATGGGTGTTCAGATCGGTATTACCGGGCTCGTCGGTGAACAAATCACTGCCAGTATAGAGAGTCTAAAAAAACATGACCACCAGCAACCTACTCAAACACACTAGTCATAACCCTCTACAGCAACTGCTGATCAGAAATTACTATCAGCGGCTGATTGCTTTGTTAAAAAAATTGCCGGTTGTCTCTATTCTTGATGCCGGCTGCGGTGAAGGCTTTACTTTAAACAGGCTGCGCTCGGAACGTATCGGCAAGCAGCTATCCGGTATTGATAACTCTACTGCCGCACTTAAGCTTGCCATAAAAATCCATCCCCGGTTTCACTACACCGCCGGTAACATTTATAAATTACCGTATCCTGCCGGCAAATTTGACCTGGTAATCTGCACTGAGGTTTTAGAACATTTACAATACCCTGTAACTGCAGTTAATGAGGTTAAGCGAGTAAGTCAAAAATACTGCTTGTTTTCGGTGCCTCATGAACCCTGGTTCAGGCTGGTTAATTTTTTCAGAGGCAAATATATATCCACCTGGGGCAATCACCCGGAGCATATTCAGCACTGGTCAAAAATGAGTTTTTCACGCCTAATCAGTCAAACTGGATTAAAATTGATAGCAGAGATTACAGCTTTTCCGTGGCTAATTATCTTAGCTAAAAAGAATCATTCAAACTAACCAAAAACTTATTTTTCATTAGGTGATAAAATTATATCATGAGGGATTATTACCGGCTGACTTTACTCGGAGTGAGTTTATTGGTCGGCCTGGTTTTCAGTTTTTATCATTTGACTATTCCCCGATGGCTGAATGAGAGTCGTTACACCCCTCTGGCCCTAAACCAGTCAAGTCCGTCAGTAGCGGTCGATGAAACTATTTTCTACGCCTCACGGGCCAGGGAAATTCTTGACGGTCATTGGTGGTTGAACGACGTCGGAATTGTTGAGTATAAAAACACCCCATCGCCGTTTGTAGGGGAAACCGTTCCGGCCGTGATCCTGGCCGGGTTGAGCCGGTTGGGAGGCGGGGTGGACTCCGGTTTTATGTTGGCAGATTTTATTTTCCCCGGTATGGTATTTATCCTCTTAAGTTTACTTCTCCGCCGTTTAACCGACAAACCGTATTTAAGCCTGGCCGGAGCCTTGGCAGTAATGATCAGTTACCATTATCTGGCCTCATTCCCCTTTCTGCCGTCAGTCCTCAAACAAATTATTCAAGTCTTTAATCTGGGTAGCTACTCTCATCTGATCCGCAGTTCTCATCCGCAAATTTCTCTGGTCATATTTTTAGTCTGGGTAAGCGCTTATTTTAAAAACAAAAATTATCTGTGGCTGGGCGGCTTATTGGGTTTATTAACCTACACCCATTTGTTTTATTGGAGTTTTGCGTTTGCCTGGACGGTCGTGGGTTTAAGCCTGGCTTTAATTAGCCGGGAACCGCAAAGAGCCAAAACTCTGGGGCTAAGTTTAGTTATCGGGCTAGCGCTCGGGTTGCTTTACTGGCTCAACCTCTGCTGGTTTTATCAGCTGCCGCAACGGCCTGATTTTATCTTGAACTCCTGGCTGGCCACCGGTTGGCCATTCAAAAGCATCGCTTTAATTCTGTTAATGTTGGGGCTAGCTAAAATCACCGTTAAAAATAAAATCCTATCCCAATTCTGGCTGAGTTTTTTTAGCACCAGTTTGATCATTGTCACCGGCAGCCAGATACTTGGTCTAGGTTTTGACGATCCGATCGGTCACTGGCTGCTCCGGGTGATATACCCTCTGACTGCAGTCTTTGGCTTTAACCTGCTGTTTAATTATTTAAAGCGGGATAATCGTTATCTGGCACTGGGATTAACGTTGCTGCTACTGGGTTATCAGGCTCGCCTCCATTGGCAGTATTTTAAAAATCAAGCCCCGGCGTTTATGATTGAATCAGAAAGGCTGGAATTATTCGACTGGCTGAATAAAAACACAGCCAAAGACAGTGTCGTCATAACCGCCGGTTTAACCGATAATTTATATTTACCGGTTTATACCCACAATAACGTATTTATCCCCCAGTCCCAATTAACTTTAGCCCCCACCGCAGAAGCCGAAAGCCGATTT
>PCVT01000188.1:1096-1411 GCA_002787075.1 Parcubacteria group bacterium CG11_big_fil_rev_8_21_14_0_20_41_14 | reverse complement strand
GTCATGTATTACCCGTTTGATTTTTCGTTTTCCGTCAGAAGTTTTCTTCATGCTCTGGCACCGGACTGCATTATTCTTGCCGAGACCGAGATATGGCCTAACCTGCTTACGGAAGCTTCCCGGGCGCAGATTCCTGTCGGGATTGTAAACGCCAGGCTTTCTCCGAAATCGGCCTCGCGTTACGGGCGCTTTGGATTTTTGTTTCGCCCTCTTTTTGAAAAACTGGATTTTGTCCTGGTCCAGACCGAGGAAGACGCGGCACGGTTTCGGGCGCTTGGCACTTCGGAGGCTTCCGTCAGCGTGGCCGGAAACATG
>PCVT01000188.1:0-1088 GCA_002787075.1 Parcubacteria group bacterium CG11_big_fil_rev_8_21_14_0_20_41_14 | reverse complement strand
TAACGTGAATCTTCAGCTTGAAGCGGCACCGCTGGCAGAGCGCTGGCGCCGTCAGCTGGGCGTGGGGCCTCAGGAACGGGTCGTGCTTGCCGGGAGCACACATCCCGGGGAGGAAACCCTGCTGGCAGGAGCTGTTTCACGGATGCGGGAAAAGGGAATTCCGGCAAGGCTGGTCATCGCTCCCCGGCATGTGGAACGATGCCCGAAAATTCTCAAAGCCTTTGAAAAACAGGACTTTCAGACCGTGAGATTTTCCAGACTGCCGGAGGGCGGATCCTGGGAGGTGATGCTGGTGGATCAGCTTGGTATTTTAAAAGAACTTTATGCCATGGCGAATGTGGTTTTTATGGGAGGCAGTCTTGTTCCAAGAGGCGGCCAGAATCCCATCGAGCCGGCGGCTTTCCGGCGCGCCGTGGTGCACGGCCCTCATGTTTTTAATTTTCAAAAGGTCTATCAGATCCTGGATCAGGAAGGCGGCGCGGTTCCCGTGCGGGATGCCGACGAACTGATCTTCACACTGGCGAGACTTCTGGCCCATCCTTCGGAACTTTCCGCCCTGGGAAGCAATGCCTACGAAGCGGTTTGTTCGTTGCGCGGTGCTACGGCGCGTACGGTAGAGTGGCTGGCCCGTTTTCTCGATCCCGAACTTCAATTGGTGAAAGGATAAGCGATGAGTAAGTTAAAAAATTATTTTCGTCTTCTTGCGGAAGATAAAGAAAAAGGTCCCTGTTCCCGGTTTTGGTATCCGGTGCTCGGTGCCGCTTCAAAAGGTTACGGACGTGCTGTTGAGATTCGCCGGAAGAATTATGAAACGGGAAAACGGCCGCGCCGCAAACTTCCTTTTCCGGTCGTCAGCGTGGGAAATCTCACCTGGGGCGGAAGCGGCAAGACGCCGTTTGTGGAGTACCTGGCTTACCGGATTAATGAGATTCAGAAACGGGCGCTGATTCTTACGCGCGGTTACAGTCAGGATGAGGTGGTTCAGTACCGCGAACATCTTCCTTACGTGCTCGTGGGGACGGGGAAAGACCGCTACGAGACGGCGATGGCGATTCGTGAGAAGCACCGCGTGGATCTTGGAATCCTTG
>PCVT01000136.1 GCA_002787075.1 Parcubacteria group bacterium CG11_big_fil_rev_8_21_14_0_20_41_14 | reverse complement strand
AATAGTCACGAATTTCAAAAAAGTTGTCGCTGGAAACCAATTGCGTGGCTTTTTTCATATCCAAAATCCATTCCCGCAAAGGTTCGACCCAATTCTTTCTCTCCTGTCGAGCGGAGTCCAATTTGTGAGCGAGAGAGACTTTTTGCAAGAGAAGCTCGTCCTTTTTAGCGAGATAATTTGCTTTTGGAATATCGCCGTCAAGATAGAGCGTAATCAAATTGTCGAGCTTCTCTTGCGTCTCTCGCTCATTGCCTCTAATCCGCTCGACAACGCTTCCCGACGATACATTTTCTTCTTTTTCCCACTCATCCGTTTTTTTCGTCATATACTCAATCCAGTCGTCGGGAAGCGTGATTTGTTGAAGCCGAACTCTCACTTGAGAGACGAGCCTTTCTTCTCGCAAATATCCTTGTTCACATTTTCCATTCTTTTTCGTACAACGATAATAGCGATACAAACCGCCATGACCTTTCGCCCATTGCGCGGTTATCATTCCTCCACATTCTCCGCAACGAAAAAGTCCGGTAAATGGAAAATCGTGATGTTTTTTTGATTTGCGAGGTTTTGCTCGTTCTCTCAATCTTTTCTGCACGGCTTCAAATAAATCGGGAGAAAGAATTGGCGCAAATGTGCCGTCATACCATTCGCCGTGATGCTTTACGAAACCGAGATATGCTCGATTGCAAAGCATGGCGGAGACGGCACATTTGCTAAGTGGCGTTCCATTGCGAGTAACCACGCCGTGATCCGCCAAAAACTGCGAGATTGATTCGTAACAATGTTTGCCGGTGGCGAATTCCTTAAAAGCGCGAACAACAAGACGAGATTTCAATTTGTCAGGTTCAATATTTCTCGTCTTAACATTATTCACATATCCAAACGGCGCTTTTGTTAGCCATTCGCCACGGCGCAGTTTTTGGCGGATACCACGCTCAACATTTTGCTTCAAGTTGTCGGAATAATATTTCGATTGACCGAACGCCACTTGCAACATAAAGAGACCTTGTGGGGTTGGCTCAAACCAAAATGTCGGAAAACGCAAAGAAACGATTTTGGTCGTGTCCACGGCGTAGATGATGCGCCCGCCATCAATGGAATTACGAGCAAGACGATCAGACTTTCTATGTTAGATTTTGTAGGTCGCATATTCTTGGTTGTGGTTCATGGCATCCTGCTTTCATTTTGTGAATAGCCTTGGTCAG
>PCVT01000029.1 GCA_002787075.1 Parcubacteria group bacterium CG11_big_fil_rev_8_21_14_0_20_41_14 | reverse complement strand
GGCTCAAAATTCGATCAATTTATCTTCTTTAATCAAAAACACTCCCTCTTTTTTGGCAATCTTTATCAGCTCCGGAGAAAATCCGCCTTTAGCCGCCAAAACAAAATATTCCCGCCTGTTTTCCTTGCCCCAATTAACACTTTTAGCTTTTTGCTTTAATTCCCCCAACACTGCCGCCTCCAAAGGCTTAATGTTCCATTTCGCTTCGCCGAATAAAATCGCGTTCTCTTCTTCGTTTAAACCCACCAAATCAATCTCCGTGTTTTTGTCCCACCAGCGGCCCAAAAGCGGCCAAACCGGCGTCAATTTTTTCTGCCATAACTGAACTGTAAACTCTTTTGCCGCCGCCTCATAAACCCGGGAGAATAAACCCGGCAGCCGCTGGCTAATCTTTTCCAGCAAAAACCTCTTTTCTCCGCTCTCCAATAAACTGACATAGGGAAAAACCAAAGAATAATAAAATTTTAAATAATTATCCGCCAAAACATAAATTCCCCGCTTGCTTTTTTTATTGAGTTTTTCCGTCACCGGCACTTCCCGATTTACCCAGCCCAAATTAATTAAAACTGCCAGGTATTTGGAAACAATATTGGCTTTTAAGCCGCTGGCATTGACGATTTCCCCGAATTTCGTCCGGTTAAAACCAATCGCCTTTAATAATGTCAGATATTTTTGCGGTTCCTCCAATTCCTCACTGATTAACAATTCTGGTTCTGTATAAAGCAAACTGCCTTTGGTTAAAATTTTCTCGCTGATATTTTCTACCACTGTCTTTTTTCCATCAAATTCTCTTAAATAAGCCGGCAAACCACCGCCGAGACCGTAAAAAGAAACCGTTTTGGTAAAATCCGCCGCCGGATAAAACACTTTGGCTTGAGTAAAACTAAACGGATCCAGCTTCAAAGAACCGGTTCTCCTGCCGTAAAGCGGAGCGTTGTAAGCCAAAGCGTGACGCCGCATCATGGCAATACTCGAACCCAATAGAATTAAAAAAACCTTGGCCTGTTTCAATCTTTCGTCCCAGCCGTATTGGAAAAACGAAGACATACCTTTGTCTGATTCCACCAAATAGGGAAATTCGTCAAAAACCAAAACCGGAGGCTCTTGGTTGTCTTTTAACCGCTCCCCTAAAAAATCAAACAGTTCCCGCCAATTGGAAAAACCGCTGCTTTTAAGATATTCGGCATTAAAAAATTCGGCAATCTGGCCGGAGGCGGTTTTTAACTGATCGGCTGCCGTTGTTCGGGAGGCCAAGTAATAGATATATGGCTTGCGGTTAAAAAAATGCTTAACCAGCTCGG
>PCVT01000140.1 GCA_002787075.1 Parcubacteria group bacterium CG11_big_fil_rev_8_21_14_0_20_41_14 | reverse complement strand
GTGAACGGCGAGTCATCGGTCTGGCGCGGCTCAGATGAATACGCTGTTACTGTAATCCAATGTTCAGATATTACTGATGGCTCGCCTTCTAAAGGCAGGAATGATTCTTGTTCTTGCACTAATTCTTCTGGCGCGTACAAACGCTCTTGACGCGATATCACCATTTGATATGAATCAACTGCTGGTTCTGGCTGTAAAATATTGGTTTCAAACGGCTTATTTTCCCCATTTGCCAAGGCCTGCCAGTTTTCATTAGCTGCCAAAGAGACCTGGGTGAGCACTAAATTAAAACATAACGAAAAAACAGCAACCATAAGCCACCTTTTGAGATATTTTAATTGTCTATTCGTAAGTATCATATCGCGTTTAAATCCCAAATAGGGGTTTAAACGCAAAAAGACACCGAATAATTTCGGTGTCCTGAGGAAACAAATAGCCTTTTAAAGCTAATATTAGTATAGCACATATAAATGAAAAAATCAAGGGCAGAAATAACAGGTCATCCCCTCGGAATACTCGGGGCAGGCTCTGAGCGAAGTGTACTCACGAAGTAGAAGGATATAACGTCTCATTAGAATTGACGCTATACCCTTCGGCAGGATCAGGGTGACGATATGACAAATGCTCATACGCTCTCCTAGTCGCGCATCTGCCTCTTGGAGTTCGCTCTAAAAATCCCAACTGCATCAAAAACGGTTCATAGATGTCTTCAATGGTTGCCATCTCTTCGCTTGTCGCGGCTGACAAAGTGTTCAAGCCAACTGGGCCGCCATTAAATTTTTCAATTATGAAAGATAAAATTTTTCTATCTGTCTGATCCAATCCTAGTTCATCAACTTCAAGCATTTCAAGAGCCGCTCGCGCGACATCTTCTGACACAAATCCGTCTGCTTTCACGTCTGCCCAATCCCGTACGCGCTTTAAAAGTCGGTTTGCTACCCTTGGAGTCCTTCGTGCGCGCTGTGCAATTATTGTGTTCGCGCTTGTATCAATGCCGACAGAGAGGATAGACGCGCTCCGATTCACGATTTTAGCGATTTCATCTTCTTCATAAAAATTCAAAGGATAAATCGCGCCAAACCTGTCGCGCAAAGGAGACGACAAAAGCGAGATGCGCGTGGTCGCGCCTATTAAAGTGAACCGAGGCAGATCCAATTTCAGAATGCGAGCTGACGGGCCCTTTCCCACAACCAAGTCCAAAGCATAATCTTCCATTGCCGGGTACAAAACTTCTTCAATGGTTTTGTTCAAGCGGTGGATTTCGTCAATGAATAAAATATCGCCTTGCTCAAGATTAGTTAAGATAGCTGCCAAGTCCCCTGCTCGCTCAATCGCGGGTCCGCTAGTGACGCGGATGTTCACGCCCATCTCATTGGCTATAACTCCGGCAAGCGTGGTCTTTCCCAAACCCGGCGGGCCATACAGCAAAACATGCTCAATCGGCTCGGCTCGCTTTTTGGCGGCAAGCATAAAAATTTCAAGATTCTGCTTTACCTTGTTCTGTCCGATATATTCTGATAATGTTTTTGGCCTCAAACTCAAATCCAAAGCATTATCTTCGTTACTTTGGACTTGGGATGAAGTGATGCGTTCTTCTTGCATATTAGATTAGAATATCATGTATCAAAAAAGCCGTCCATACGAACGGCTTTTAAAAATCATTTGCGTCGAGATCCGCGCTTCACCCGCGACACTCTTGTAAATCCGCTGCACGGGACTATTTGAATCCCTTTCTTTTCCAGATTATCCAAGAGCAGATTCAAACCCAGAGAGTCGGACGACATGTGCCCGGCGACTATGACATTCAAGTGATGGCGCGCGGCTTCTTCTTTCCATTCTTCGCGCTGGTGCATGGAGATGATGGTGCCTACTCCTGCGTGCGCCATTTTTTCGTATATCTCTTTGGCATTATCCGTACCCCCGGTAATTTCCGTTACCGCGATGCGGCCGCAAAAGTTATCCATTGAGCCAGTGAAAATTTTAGGGCCTGCTTTTTCTTTAGCAGCCAAAGCGTATTCTGGAATCTCCTTTAAAAATTTCATTATATCTTCAATATATACAAGATCTTTTTCTTGTTTTTTAATTTCTTTGTATAGATACGACGCCACGTGATTATCAGCTGGCGTGTGAATTGACATGATAGGCATACCAAGAAGCCGGGCCGCGTCCACTGACTGGCCATGATTAGATGATGACACTGATCGCTCAACCTCAGCAATGCGCTTGCGCGTTATTTTATCCGCAATATTCACAGGCACGCCGTACATGGCCAAATTCTCAACTTGCAAATCCATTACTTCATGAAGTCCTGCCAATCCCCGGGACAATGGATGGTGCCCGATTATCAAATCAATAGGATTATCCGGATGAAGGCGATTCAGCTCATTGGCAAGCATTACTTCGCCAGTATCAATATCAACTCCAACCATTACTTTCTTTATCCGCTTTGCTAAATCACCATGAAACACCCGCGAATCAGCATAAGGATTTTCCAGCGATTCTTCATCAAAATCCTTTTTTTGCTCCTCTGAAAGCTTGCTATATTTGTCATTCACGCGCTTAAGCAATTCTTTCACTCGCTTTTCTCCGCGCAAATCATTCTTCATTCCCTCGCTGATTGCCAATTGATAGATTTGTTTGATGGTCATCATATATTTTTGCTTAATTGGATTATCTTAACTCATGCCTTGACATCTGTCAAGCCATATGCTACAATACTCTATCAATTCAAATCCAAACAAAAACCGCCTTAAAAACCCTTAATACTGCAGTCACGACAAGCATGGGGATACTATTCTAAGGACAAGACGGCTTTTTGCTATCTTTCCCTTGGAAATTATCTTCTTGACTGCAGTATTAAGGGTTTTTTGTTATTTAAATTATTGCGCTTGCTCAGGCGAATCAGACAATTCATTCTCTTTTATATCTCCGTTATCCAAACTCTCTTCATCCACCTGTTCTGATAATTTCTCCACACCAATCAAGCAAACTTCCTGCCAAGGCTGATACTGGCTAAAAAATGTTTCCTTTTTTACTTCTCCATCTGGATAAGTAATGTTGTAATCAAACGACGCCTTCATGCCAGCATGCGGATACTCAGTACATTTCTTTTTACCCACTGCCAAATCCAAAGTTTCCACATACCTGGTTTCCGGCGGCGCAACTCTATCCCAAATAGACACATCACCCTCTTCAATAGAGCGGCCGTCTTTAGTTCCCCAATAATCAAAAAATAAATCATCCCCATCTATAGTGGTCGTGATTAACACATAATTGCCAGTGTCATTCAAAAATCGGTAATCAGGAGCTGGGTCATAAATCGTGGCATCTTTGCCTGGCTTGCCTTGTTCATCAAAATAGTAAGACACTGTATATGAGTGAGGCCTGCGCATAGTTACAGGAAGGCCGGCTGCCAATGTTCCGCGGAACGTGGTGGTTCCTATCTGGCATAATCCGCCTCCATATTCAGGCACTGTTTTGTTGCCTTTAATTACCAGTTCAGGAAGATAGCCAGCTGCTGCATCAATCTTTCCCAATGTCTTGAGCAAAGAAAATTCTTCTCCTGGCCCAATCAATGACCCGTTCACACTAGCTGCGCCCACGGTAATGTTGTGGCGCCGATTTTTCGAACTACCGCCGAAATTTGATTTTCCAGTTCCAAGCAACTCCACAATCCCTAAGTCATTCAAATCGCCAATATCTTGTGTTGGCTCAACTACGAGAACTACTAGCTCTAGTGTTTCAGCTTTTGTTTCAGGATTAAAAATAATCTTTTCCCAGTTGTTGAAAGTATCTTCCAAAGATAAAACGCGCCCGCTTGCGCTTGTTTTGAATTCTTTTACTTTTCCGTCTTCCAAGGCAAATCGCGGCTCTTGGGGTTCAATATTAATTTCTTTGGCAATAGGATCAAGCAATTCAGAAAGTTTTTCAAATGACAATCCCAATTCAACATTACTGAAAAAACGCGAGCCAGTGCGCCTAACTTCAATCAGGTCATTGATAGTTGTGGCTGGCCAATATGCTGAAAAATCTTCATATTTAACTGCAACGCCTTTGGTATAGATTACATTGCGCGCGTCATCAACTAATGGTTCAATATCTTCACGCGTGAATTTTGGAACATCTTTTTTCAGCTTCAAATCAATAGGCGCGAACTCAAAAGCGGAAAGCTGTTCATAGGCCTGATTCAAAGATGTCTCATAATCAAAAATAATTCCGCTTTTCTCTTCAGTAACTATTGGCTGCCAATTTTGTATCACAATATGCGCGTCTTGAGCCGGGTGCTCCAGAGTTTTTAAATTTTCGCGCAACAAGCGCTCCACATCCTGGCGCATCCATTCAAATGCCGGGTCTTGGCGCGCGCGGTTTAACGAGGAAAAAATCACGCGCTGCATGTTTATGAGCATATTTCCAGAACGTCCATATTCAAAAGCGCTTTGCGCGCTTTTTGGCAAATCATACCGAATCAATTCATAGGAAAGATCTGGGTCCTCGGTCGCTACCACTATCATTGGGGCGGACACAGTGCGATCTCTAAACACAAAAACAAGCCCACTTTTTCGCAGAGCTGATGTTTGCTTTTCAATGGCTGAAATTGCCTCTTCTTGCGAAAGTCCGCCAACTGAAATCGCGCCAATCATTACTCCAGGATATATCTTATCAGCGTACGCGTATTCATAGAATTTGAACCATCCGAACATTGCCGCAACCAAAACAATCAAAACATATCCGCATATGTTCATAATTTTAGACCAGGCAAAACGCGCTTTTTTTAGCATAGGAATAATATTATTCTATTTTAAGCAGATAATTCAATAAATCTTTTGCTTGATTATTGCTAGAGAGTTCACCAACCGGCACGAACGCGAGTTCAGCGTCTCCGCCTTTAGAGAGCGCGCTCGGGAGATCAGACGCGAAAACATTAAATGACTGTCCGCTCTTTAATATCACGGCGCATTCTCCATTTTGTTCTGGCGCGATTTTGGCAATCATAATTATTCTTCTTTCACGCGCACTGAAATGCTTTTTTGTTTTTTAGATCTTGGCAAGCGCACTATTAAAACGCCATTTTTCAAAGTCGCGGAAACATCGTCTGCCTCAACTTCAACCGGCAAAATGATTGAGCGCGAAAATCCGCCCCAATAGCATTCTTGGTAATAATAGTCATCTGCTTTTTCTTCTGTCTCCTGAGTACGCTCTCCGCGGATAGTGAGCATGTCTCCGGAAATTGATATGTCAATATTTTCCGGCTTTACTCCGGCGATGGTTGAAACAACTACGATTTCTTCATCAGTGCCATACACGTCAACTGAGAGCTGGCCTTCATAGTTCTCGTCAAGCCAATCCTTTTTTGGAGCTTCTTCTTTTTTTAGTTCAGAAGAAACTGAATTATTTTCCTGAATATCTTGCTCTTGATTGCTTATTGCCTCAACTTCCTGCTCTTCTTCTTCCTCCTTGATTCCTGCCAATTTATTCAAAAAACTTGCCATAGTATTTTATCAATTATTATTTATTAGTTTATTATACCAAAAAACACCCTCCTATAACAAGGAAGGCGCTTTTTGGTACCGCTACGGGGAATCGAACCCCGATTACCAGGATGAAAACCTGGCGTCCTAACCATTAGACGATAGCGGCTTGATATTGGTAGACAATGATGATTATATATATTTTTTTTACATTCGTCAATGCTTAAAAGGTGTATTCTAACCGCAAGTGCATAATACACCAAAGACGCCCAGGATT
>PCVT01000115.1:1963-7749 GCA_002787075.1 Parcubacteria group bacterium CG11_big_fil_rev_8_21_14_0_20_41_14 | reverse complement strand
GAAATGGAAAAGTACTCTTTTCCATTTCCGAGCCGAGGAGCTAACACAGGGTTTTTTACCCTTTATCAAGCAAAAAATAATCATTTCCTGATATTGGCGAGTGTTTGGGTTTGGTCCGCCAGAGGCGGATAAATTGATTTTTTTGGCGCGTGAGAGTATACTTGAAGAAAAGATATTATGCCAGATAAACAAAAGAATTCATCCGGCGGCGCGTTTGACGAATTTGTGGGAAAATACGCGCTTTCCAAGACCTTGCGGTTTGAGTTGAAGCCGGTGCCAAGAACGCGGCAATTATTGGAATTGGATAAAAATAATATTTTCCCCAAAGATAAATATCGCGCGGAAAATTATGCAATTATAAAAAAGTACATTGATAAATTGCACGCAAAATTCATCAATGCCGCCTTGGCATTACCTGAAGCATATATTGATATAAAGGATTCTTTAAAAGTCACGGAAAGTGAAGCGGAGGATGAAAGTGTTGATGAGGAGCAATCAGTTGAAAGCGATGACGGGGAAGAAAAAGGAGCAAAATCAAAGGATCATAAGAAAGTTATCGATTTGTTTAACCAATTAAGCAAAGCGGATAAAATTGGCGATAAGCCGGATGAATTTAATGGTTGGGTAAAGGTAGAAAAAAATAAGGTTTCAGGAAAACTATTTAATAAGGAACTGATTGATATTTTAAGAATAGAATTTAGCGATGAACTGGAAGCAGACATTAATGTGCCAGTTTTATTTTTTAATAAAGACGAAAAGGGTAAAAAGAGAAAATTAAAAGAGGTGTTTAATAGTTTTGGTGCTCTTGGAAAAGGTAAAGACAAGGAAGGACAAAATTTTACTACTTATTTTTCCAGCGCATTTCATGATAATAGACGAAATTACTACAAAGCAGATGGTAAAGCTGGGCGTGTTGCCACACGTATCGCAGATGAGAATTTGACGCGGTTTTGTACAAATTTGGAAAAATTTGGAGTTATACAATCAAAACTCCCTAAATTATTGAATAAATTTAACCAAGGATGGACTGAGTACTTCAAGGAAAAAGGAATGGCAGAAGAGGGTTGGGTAAAGCAGTTTGATGAAAGTAAATGGCAAGATGAGGTTTTTGGGATCAAATATCGCCACTTTCTGCAGGCTGATATCAATAGGTATAATTTTATAACGAGAAAGTTGAATAAAGACATTAATGAGTCTGGTGTCCAATCAGATAATTTTCAAAAGCTACACAAACAAGTCCATGGAGAGGTAAAAAAGCAAGATGAGGAGTTTGAGGTTGATAAAGATAATATATTTTCTCCAACGGACTCGTTCATCAAAAAATTCATTACACATAGCCGCTTAAAATTAGAATTCTCACGGGAAATATTTTTTCAATTTCTCAATGAAAAATTTTTAGATCCAAAAAATGTCTTTCTATCGAGTCGCGCCATTACGACTATTTCCAATAAGTGTTTTGTTTCGTGGCATACATTTGGCGGTAAAATATTGGAGTATTTAAATAATGGCAAGCCAGAGAAAAAACAGAGAAAGAAACTGCCTGATTTTGTTGACTTGCAAACAGTAAAAAATGTTTTGGATGCAGGAAAAGACGTTTTACTCTTGGATATGTTCAAGTATCGATATTTTGAGGTAATTGACCCAAATGATGAACAGAGAAAAAACGAGCGAGAAGAATTGGAAGTGTTACGTCAGAAATTGTGTGAAGGTGAACATTGGAAGAATTTTTTGCGTATCGTTAAGTTTGAGTTTGAGTCACTGGTAGTAATACACAACGAGACAGCTCAAAAGCTACTTGCTGAAACGGTCTATAAGAAAGGAAATAAAGATTTCTCTAAGTCAGAACAAGATAAGCAAGTTGACATACTTTTTGATTTTGCCGAATCAGCAAACGGCATTCTGAACATGACGAAGTATTTTGCTCTACGCAAAAAGGGTGTCATGGTTGAAAAGAAAGAATACGCGAATCGTGATGAGATACACGAGCAAGTTGAAGCATATCTTGATGGTGATAATGAACAACAAGAAAGGTGTTTAATCAATGGATATTACAAAGCATTAAAACACTTCATCACGAAGAAACCGTGGACTGAAGATAAGGTTGTTTTAAATTTTAACAACGCACAATTTTTGCAAGGTTGGCCGCAGAGTCAGGAAAAAGTAAAGTGTGGGGTTATTTTGAAAAAGAAACAGAACGATAGAGATCTATACTACTTGGTGGTTTTGGAAGATAAAAACTATTTTGAGAATAAAGATTTGTATAAGGATATAAAGAGTAGTGCTTGGCAAAAGATGGTCTATACTCAACTCCAGAATCCATCAAGGATGTTACCAAAAATATTTATTACACCATTTCTGGTAGCTAGTGGTGATAATAAGGCGGAGGAAAAGTGGGAAGGTATCGATCGGGGACAATCCGGTGCAAAAGATAAAATTAAAATTGGTATACAACCAACAGATGAAATTCTAAATGGCTATATACAAGGAAAACATAAAAAGCAGAAAAAAATTAATCCCGATCCAAAGTTTCTGCAGAAATATTTTGATTTCCTTAAAGATGCGATCAGAAAATATTATGACAAGGAGTTTAGTTTTCCTGATACTAAAGGCTTTTTAGACACGTCACTATTCTATGCTTGGGTGGAAGAAAATGTATATGACATTCAAACGGTAAATATTTCAGATAACACCATTAACGATCTGGTTGTAAACCCCAAAAATAAAAAGCAAGTTTATTTATTTCAAATTTATAACAAAGATTTTGAAATTGACGAGGAAATAGGCAGGGCAAAATATGGCCATGGTTTTTTGACCAAAGCAGAGTGGCGCAAACAGGCAGAAAGAAATGAAGAAGAAAAAGAGCAGGGTAGGGAGAATTTGGAAACTACATTTTTCAAATTACTTTTTGATGCAAAGAATTTAAAGAACGATGACGGCGTAGTGTACAAGTTGAGCGGGGGCGCAAAAATGTTTTACCGCCCCGCTTCAGAGAGTTTGGAAAAGAAAAAAGTAAAAGATAAGGATGGGCAGGAAAAAGAAGTGTTTGATCGGCAAAGATATAAAGAAGATAAGTTTTTGCTTCGTGTTCCGATAGTCATTAACTTTGTAAACAAAAGAGAGGGTTACAAAATCAACGAAGATGTAAATAAGCTTATTGCCCAGACTCCATTCGGGCATGATAAATTTCGCATCATCGCGCTTGACCGAGGAGAAAAAAATCTTGCGTATCTATCCGTCCTCAACGAAGATGGAAAAATTTTAGAGATGAGGAGTTTGAATGAAATCCATCGTTTTGGTAAAGATGAAAAACCAATCGCAGAAAAAAATCAATATCATGACAAGGACGGTAACCCGGTTGGTGAAGCAAAAGTTGAGCCATTCAAGGATTATCATAACTTACTTGATCTGCGAGAAATAGAACGATTAAAAGCGCGTAAGTCGTGGGAGCGAATAGAAAAAATTGCGGATTTGAAAGAGGGATATCTTGGATTCGTCGTGAATAAAATCGCGAATTTGGTCATCAAGGCGATCAAAGAAGGTAAAGTGCCTATTGTGGTTCTTGAAAACTTGAATGTTGGGATGAAACAAGGTCGTATCATGATTGATAAACAAGTTTACTCAAAAGTTGAGGAAAAAATAGCAAAGAAGCTGAGTTATCTTATTGATAAGAAATTAGGCAACTTTTTGGAAGCATGGCAGTTGACCCCAGAGATTAGGACATTCGGCGGAGACATTGAGAGCAAGAGTCAGGTTGGAATTATTTTTTATGTTAATCCTGGCTATACATCGGCCATTTGTCCTGCGTGTGGATTTAGGAAAAGAAAATATATTAAGACCAAAAAAGCACAAGAAGAATTCAAAAAAATCAATATCACTTTTGATGGAATGAAATATAAGTTTGAGTATTCTTCAGAAGTCAAAGGAATCAATAGCGGCGACGGAATAATTCAGGACATTGTCTATTCAAATGTCCGTCGGGTTGTTTGGGATAGACAAGCAAATAACGGCAAAGGCGGAGTAGATGAAATAGCTGATGTGACTGAAAAAATAACGAGTTTATTTGAGAAGTTTAAAATAGAAAAAACAACTGATATAAATAAACAGCTTCAGGATCTAAATTTCTCTATCAAAGAGGAGGAAACAAAGTTTTGGGTGCAATTATGTAAATGGTTTCATTGTGTCCAGGAGGTTAGAAATTCAGTTAATAAGAGACGCAAGTTCAAAGAAGACGACGCAAATGGAGAAATAGAAGAGTGGGGAGAGAATCGGGACTTTATTTTTTGCTCTCATTGTTATTTTGATTCAGAAGATGAGAGAGAGTGGAACGAATTAAAAGAAAAGATATACATTGGCCATGATTCTGAACAAGTAAAGTTCAACGGAGACGCAAACGGCGCATATAATATCGGACGCAAAGGTATTATGGAGATTGAGAAAGTAATAAAATATTATTCAGAGCTTGATAAGTTTAAGAAATATTGGAGTATATTGCGATTGCCTAAAAAAGATGAAAAAATACCTTTTGTGAAAGATGGCAATGAGTATGTTCTTACTATGTTGAATGATAAAAAGAAACAGCCATATTACTGCGTCTTAAAATTCAAAAAAGAGAGTATTGAAGCTATCTCTGCCGAAAGAAAAATGCGAAGGTACCCTGATTTGTTAATTAGTGATAGCGACTGGGACGAATGGCTCGCAAAAAATAGTCCTGCACATTCTCAATAATAATTTTTATGCCCACCACAGAAAATAAAAACAACATCGCGTTCGTGGACGGACAGAACGCATACATGAGTACCATATCCGCAGACGAGCCATGGGAAATTGATCTGGCGCGGTTTCGCGTGTATTTGCGGCAGAAATACGGCGTAAAAGAAGCGTACTATTTTTTGGGTTTCGTGAAAGAAGAATATCAAGAATTGTATGACGAAATACAAAAATCCGGATTCATACTGCACTTTCGGGAGCACAGTTCAGTCATGCTTGGCAAGAAAAAAGGAAATGTTGACACTGACATTGTTTTTACGGTCATGAAAAAACTGTATCGCAAAGAGGATTTTGATAAAGTGGTGCTCGTGTCAGGAGACGGAGATTATAAAATGTTGGTTGATTTTTTGATAGAAGAAAACAAGCTTGAAAAAATACTTTTTCCGGATTTTAAACGAGCGTCATCATTGTATAAAAAAATAACGAGAAACTATTTTGACGGCCTCGATAGAAATGGCATCAAAGAAAAAATAGCTAAAAAAAGAAAAGGGGGCCTTAGGTAGTTAACCGTTCGGGTCCCTTTTCGTCGTAATATCTATATAATACATCTTGCCAGATAATCTGTCAAGGCGGACGCTCTAGATTGCGGACATACGGATGTGAAAAAAATTCAATATGTCCACCACAAAAATATCCCTGTTCAAGGGCAGAAAAATCAGAAAAATACTCTGTGAAAACGAATGGTGGTTTTCCGTGATTGATGTGGTAGCGGCGCTTGCCGACAGCATGCAATCCAGCAAATATAGACAAAAATTCCATTTTTTGCTACCATATCACATATGAAAAGACTTTATCATTTGCCAATTATAATTGAGAGAGACAATGACGGTTATTTTGCCTTCTGTCCCGCGTTGCAGGGTTGCTACACCCAAGGCGACACATACGAAGAAGCATTAGCGAACATTAAGGATGCCGCAGAACTCCACATAGAAGACCGCTCAATGGATCACGATGAAATGAGAGAGCCGCAATCCATGAGCTTATCAATGGTAGAAGTGGCGGTTTGATTTTGATATGTC
>PCVT01000115.1:0-1955 GCA_002787075.1 Parcubacteria group bacterium CG11_big_fil_rev_8_21_14_0_20_41_14 | reverse complement strand
TTGATATGTCGCCCCAGCTTCCCCGCATTACCGCTTCGCAGATTATTTCCGCGCTTGAACAAGCCGGCTTTTCATGCGCCAGACAAAGCGGCAGCCATAAAATTTATAAAAATTCACTTGGTCGGCGAGTTACAGTGCCTTATCATGCAGGCAGGATTCTGCATCCAAAAGTATTAAAAAGCATACTCAAGGATGCGGAAATAAGCATTGAGCAATTGATTGAGTCGCTGTAATTGCCGGCAATCTTGCTTTTTAATCGCATCTATGCTACAACAACACCTTTCGTCATAAGGTGTTTTTGTATGGAATCATATATCCCCATATCCAAAATCAACGATTTTACCTTTTGTCCGGTATGCGCCTATTTGCATTTCGTGTACCAGCCGTTTGACCAGCGAGTATATCATCAAACACCCCAGGTCGCGGGCAAAATAAAGCATGAAGCCATAGACAAAAAGACCTATTCCAGCGCCACGCGTTATATAGTCGGCATGGATGTATATAGCGAACAATACGGCTTGGCCGGGAAAATAGACATCTATGATCAAAAAGAAAAAAAGCTGATTGAGCGCAAAAATAAAATCAAAACCATTTACGACGGCTATCGGTATCAGATGTACGCGCAATACTATTGCCTGCAAGAAATGGGATTTGAAGTGGAACACATGGCATTTCATTCAATGTCTGACAATAAAACATATCATCTTGCTGTTCCGTCCGAGGAAGATAAAAAAGAATTTGAACAAACGCTCGCGCGATTGCGCGAGTTTGACATAAACAAAATTAAGAATCATGTTTGTGATAAATGCGTGAACAGCATTTACGCGCCTCTGGCGTGGTAATCAATAATATTATGCTTACATTGCCTGATTTAAGAGAAAAACAAATCATATTCATCAGAACCGAACAAGGCCTGGCGAATAAGATAAAAATCGCCAATGAGAACATTGTCTTCATGAAGGATGAGAAAGTCGTGAACCGGGTATCCTGCCACAAGGCGCTGGCCGTGTTTATAGTCGGCGACATATCAATCACCAGCCGGCTTATCCGTGACGGTTTGCAATACGGAGTGTCGTTCTTTCTGCTCAAAAGCAATTTTGATTTGTACGCGTCATTATGCGTGTTCGCGGAAGCGAATTATGCGGTTCGCATGAAGCAATATGCTATTAGCGAGCCAGACGCCCTGGCGCTGTCAAAACAGATAGTCAAAAACAAGATAGAGAACCAGTGCGCGCTTTTGCGGGAGCGCGGAAAAACAGGCGCTCTGGCGTCTGAACAAGAAAAGATTGCGAGTACAATCAGCCGTGCCGAGAATCAGGAGAAACTGCTGGGTATTGAGGGCAGCGCGTCAAAGAAATTTTTTGAAGAGTATTTTTCGGATATCGGCTGGCGCCGGCGCTTGCCGCGCGCCAAGCCGGATATACCGAATTTTTTGCTGGATATGGGATATACATTTTTGTTTAATTTTATTGACGCTCTTTTGCGTTTGCACGGATTTGATACCTACAAAGGGTTTTATCACCAGTTGTTTTTCCAGCGAAAATCTTTGGCCTGCGACATGGTGGAGCCGTTCCGGTGCGTTATAGATAAGCAATTGCTGAAGGCATACAATCTTGGAAGAATTAAGCCGGATGATTTTTCTTTCATGAAAAACCAATGTTCTTTAGGGTACGAAGCGCGCAGCAGATACGCGGAATTGTTTATGGAAGCGATTATGCAACACAAAGAGGACATCTATAAATTCATTCAAGGGTTTTATCGGGCTGTTATGCGTGAAGAGCATTCGTTTGATTTGTTTAGCATTAACAAGAAATAATATGATTATTGTTTCGTATGATTTTGAGAACGACAATGTCCGTTCAAAATTTTCTAAATTCTTAAAAAAGTTTGGCCGTAAACTCCAGTATTCGGTGTACGAAATTCGCAACAGCAATCGGATCTTGCAAAATATCTTG
>PCVT01000112.1 GCA_002787075.1 Parcubacteria group bacterium CG11_big_fil_rev_8_21_14_0_20_41_14 | reverse complement strand
TGTTCTGCCTGCCAAACGCCATGCCTCCCCATAGTCCATGCGATAATGTATCCATGGATATATTATACTGGATTTTTGGATAAAAAAATAGGGACGCCTTTCGTCAAAAAGGCATCCCCAAAATACGACAGAAACTTTGCTCTGTTTTTAGAGGAAATTTCCTACTTCCTTTGCGAATTGCAAGATATTTTTCGCGGGTTTATGAAATACCGCGATCGCGCCTGGCACATCATTTTCAATGCCGCCGGTGAAGACGACTATTTTTACTGCGGGGTCCTCTTCGCGCATGATATCGATCATCGCTTTTCCATCCAAACCACGGCGCTGAAGATCGGTTATTATCAAATCAAATGTTCTCACTCTCCACATATCAAGGCCTAATTTGCCATCAGAAACACATACAACCTCACAGGATAATGCGCTTGAAAATACCTTAGAGAGAAGACTGCCGACCTCAATATCATCGTCCACAATGAGAATGGATTTATTTTGTCCGTTCATTTTTTTGGCTCCGTCATAAAGAGTATATAAAAGGAACACGATTTCTGATTCTGAACTTTGAAGTGCACCGATTGAGTAGTACAATGAAATACTATGAGTACAAAAAAAATATGTTCATCTCTCAAGAGACGAACGCGATGAAGTAAAGATTCTGTTAAGACGCGGCTACAGCCGCCAAGACATTGCCGATGCTTTGGGACGGGTTAAAAGCTCAATTACCAGGGAGATAAACCGGAATCGGAAATGGGTGAAATACAAATGGAACCGACGAGCGCGCGGCGTGGCAGGAGCGGAAGAGTATGATCCCAAAGCCGCTCATGCCAAATACCAGGACCGAAGAAAACGGTCTAAATACAGCGGCATGTTGCTGAATCGAAACAATGATTTGCTCAAGTATGTTGTTGCGAAGCTGAAGATCGGCTGGTCGCCTGACTCTATTGCCGGACGCATGAAGCAGGAGAAATTTCCGTTCTATGCCAGCGGGCGTTCCATATATGCGTATCTGTATTCTCCCTATGGACAGCGACACTGCAAATACCTGCGCTCGCATAGATATACCAAGAGAAAACAAAAGGGCAAAAAACAAAAAAGAACGCTAATTCCCAATAAAACAAGCATCCACGACCGTCCTGAGGAAATTGACTGCAAATCAGAATACGGGCACTATGAAGGCGATACTATTGTATCCGGCAAAAAGACCGGCAGCAAAACAGCAATCGTGACCATCTATGAACGGAAAGCCATGTATATCGATGCCAGAAAGATATCGTCGTTAAGTCCGAAGCAGTACAATCCCGCAGTTGCGGGAATATTCGGAAAACTAACAGAAAGCAAGACATGGACGCTGGATAACGGCATTGAGAATGTTGATTATGAAAGCTTGGAAAAACAATTGAACATCAAAACCTACTTCTGCGACCCGTATTCGTCCTGGCAAAAACCGGGAGTGGAGAATGCTAATAAATTAATCAGGAGATTCATTCCAAAGGGATCCGATATCAGCAATTACTCTTATCAGTTCATCGGCAAGAATATCAGACAGCTTAACAATACCCCAAGGAAAGCATTGGAGTGGAAAACGCCGAATGAAGTTATGTCTGAACAGAATCTTTTCAAGAAAAAAAGCAAATAAAAAATCCCTCAAGTGGTGCACTTGGGGGTTCAGGGTCGCAACAAAGGACAATATACTTTATAACATATGACTAGTTATTTGTAAAGTATATTTTGTTTACTTTT